>NZ_JBXMTI010000101.1:0-22072 GCF_057083605.1 Candidatus Villigracilis sp.
CATCGGGAAACCGAAATTACACAGTTAAACTCCGGACTGGCTAGCATCGAAAGTAAGATTGACAGGTTGATTCCTCAAATAAGAAGCGAGATCGCCCAGCCCCAAGATGAAAAAGAAAATATTGTCCATCAAATGGAGTATTTGAAAACTACTGTGGCATCTCTTCAAAAAGAAATAGCGATATTGAAACAGACAGAATATCAAGACCCAAAAACAGAAATCAAAGTAAAAAAAGAAGCGGTCTTTCGGAAGCGAGGAAAAATACCCACGCTCATATATCCGGGCTCAATTAACAATTTTAGGGCATTAATGGATAGTTTCCTTACTATTCATACCAACAATTGGACATCGCCTAAGCAGCCGGAATATTTGCAAATCTACTATTCTCCTGAATTGCGAGCCCCCGGGCGGGAAGGCTGGATTGTATCGCTTTGTCTTGAGGTAAACGGTAATATGAGCGAGTCAGGTAATCGTGCTACGATATTCGGATATGAGAAACTTCCCGATATAACAGAAGTTCAGTTTTTAGATGGATTACATTACTTTACAATGGGGTCACGAAGGGAATTTAATGACCCCGGCAGGCCCATATATAACGGAGAGCCACTAATAGGCGATAGTTTATTGTTACTCAGTCAAGAGATTTTGCGGGGATGGAAGAGCGAAGAAGCAACTACGTTGACAGAACCAGCAAAACCCCAGGAACTATGGGAACAAATACCAAATGTAGGATGGTATCGCCAAGCACTAAAGCTCTGGCATGAAGGCTTAAGTACATCCGAAATTGGTGTTAGAGTGCGAAAAGATGAACAAACAGTCAGAAATAAAATCGCAGAACTTAGAAGTCTTTACGGGGACAGTATAGTTCCACGCCGACGAAAATAGTACATTCCAGTACATTCTAGTACATTTTATGAGATTGCCACCCGTACGACTATGCCTGTATCTTATAGGCATGAAAGGATGGTATTCATGCCCCCACCAATAGTTTGATAAGTTGCCCTTGAACGGATTATCTGACGGCAACTTAAAAGCAGAGACCCCGCCGGTCAGCGAGGTCACAATCTTGGTCTGGTGATGAAACTGGCAAACATGACGTGCTCGGAACACGTGCCTAGCGGCTTGAGGGTTCAAATCCCTCCCAGACCATTGATAGAAACATTTTAACAAAAATGGGAGGGCTGTCAATAGCCCTCCCGAAACTCTAATCTACTTCTTTGTCGGGTCTTTGTACATCAGTCTTTTACCCCCGACTTTCCTTATTGCTTGAAATGCCCGCTCTGAGTCTGATATATCACGGCGATTGTAACGAAAAGTAAACTCATCAACATAGCGGTCTAAATGCTCTTCGCTCACATGATGGAAAGTGCCAGTCACACCCCGTTTCAAAAGGGCAAACCATCCTTCAATCGTGTTTGTGTGAATCTCGCCGCGTACATATTCACCGGTTCCGTGATCTACAATTTCATGCCCTGCGAATTCTTGGTCAAGTCCCTGATAAACGGAGTAATTGTCAGTCATGATAGTAGCATCTTTGGAAACGTTTCTGCGGATGATTTCCTTGACGGTCTTTCCACTAACCGTTGAAACTTTCATCGCTCGGACATTGCCGCCACGTTCAACTAGAGCAAACACGGGAGTCTTGGTCTTTTCGCTTCGGCCTTGTGTCCCTTTGGTGCGTTTGCTGGCGTGTTTGTTCTTTTCTTTTCCGCCGATATATGTTTCATCCGCTTCAATTGTGCCAGTCATGAGCGCACTGGACAGCGGCTCTTGCATCATTGCATAGCGGATGCGGTGAGCCATAAACCAAGCGGTTTCATAAGAGACTCCAAGAGTGCGGTGTAATTGGTGAGCCGAGATACCTTTCTTGGATGAACACATCAGATAGAAAGCCATGAGCCAGTCGGCAATCTTGATTCGGGAACGCTCCATAACCGTACCGACTGTAACGGTAAACTGCTTGCGGCATTTCTTGCACTTGTAAACGCCATTGCGTACTTTGGTCTTTGTGTCACCTTTGGGGGTGAGCTTGTAGGACTCTTTTCCGTCACAATGGGGGCATACGGCACCAGCAGGCCAGCGGATAGCCTCTAGGGTTTCGCGGGCTTCATCTTCGGTCATATTGCGTAATTGTTTGAAAGTGATATTATTCATGTGGCTCTCCAATACCCAAATGATACACTAAAAGGCTGGGTTTGTCAAGCCGATAATTCCCAAAAAATAAGCCGTTGTGTCACCCTGAAGGAGCGCTTTTCAGCGACTGAAGGGTCTCGAAAGTAAGTCATGAGATGTTTCGCGCCTGAAAAGCGGCGCTCAGCATGACACATTCTCTTATTCATTATTGACGTTATTTAGGAATTATTTTGATGCCACAATGCATCAGCGGTGCGAATGTTCATTGAGGCCGATCCAGTTGTCGGGGCGGGGCGAGGCAAAAAATTTTATATCCATGTAAAATTGTAGTAAGGAGATTTATCATGTCCACCATCATCTTTAACGGTAAGACCTATTCCAGCCTCGAAGAAATGCCTGCAAATGAACGCCTGGTTTACGAGCAGGTGGCGCATATGTTTGTGGATAAGAACGGCAACGGCATTCCAGATTTTTTGGAGGGGGACATGGTACAGAATGTGCTACGCGCGTATTCCACAAAAGTGGATGTTAACGGCGCAACCTATCACAGCCTGGATGACCTTCCACCGGAGATGCGTCAGAGCGTGGAGCGCGCGTTTCAAAAACTTTCAGAATTAGGTATTCCAATGGTGATGCCTTCCGCGCCTCAAAGGCAAAACGCTCAAGCGGGTCGTGAGCCGATGGCAGCTTCAAAGCCTTTTGTTTCGCGCGAATACAGCCCGACGATCCAGGAAGATAAAGGCACAAACCCGTTGATGTGGCTGATGATCGGCGGCGTGCTGGTATTATGCGTGAGTGCGGCAATTGTTGGGATTTTGCTGATGGGGAATTAGATGAAACCATTTCCTTTAATACTCGTCTACACCCTGATTGCGGGCGTAATTTCTGCGATCACAGCACCCATACCGGGCACATCCCTATTGCTGACTGCGCTCGAGATTTATATGATCGTGCATCTTGCCAAGCTGCATGAATACAAATTGGGATTTAAAGAAATCGGAACTACAGCCGTTGCGATCTATAGCCTTTCAACGGTGTTGAAAGATACGGCGCTTGAAATCCTCACCTTTGTGCCTGTCATCGGCTGGGGCTCGGAAGTGGTTGTGGCAATCGTGTTTGTTTTCTTTTTAGGGATGCTTGCAAATTTGTATTTCAGCAAACCATCACGGCACCGGCGGGACCTTTAGCAGGACTCCGACCAAATAGCCTGCCATCGCGCTAATGGTTCCGATGATCATCATTTCCAGCCCGCTGCGCATCGGCCTGCCAACGGTCATACGCGCCTTGTACACACCAATGGCAAAAAGGACAAAAGCCGTCATCAGCACAGATATCCACATGCTTACGGAAACGGGCAAAAATATAAAAGGCGCGATTGGCACCAGCGAGCCGATGATCGCAGAGAGGCCAACCACCCACGCGGCACGCAGCGCGGTCTTTCGATCCACGGGTGCAAGCCGATGTTCCTCCGCCATCATCACTGCCACCCACACATCCTGGTTTGACGTGATGGTCTCCACAATGTGGTTAAGCAATTCCCCTTTGAAACCCTTGCTTTCGTAAATATCGCGGATTTCTTTCGTCTCAAGGTTGGGTGCTTCCAAAATATGACGGTATTCGCGCTCACGTTCGCTTTGATATAGATCGGCATCTGCAAGCGTAGTAGTGAAAGCCACAGCGCCCATTGAAATGGATTCAGCGAAGGTGGTGGCCAGCCCCGCCACTAATACCACACGCACATCATTCGTAGCTGCGGCAATTCCAAGCACAACACCAAGCACGTTAACCAGCCCATCCTGCGCACCCAGAATAAAATCGGAAAGACCCGAAGCGCGTTTGTGCGGGTCTGTATGGCTGTGATGAAAATGTTCCTGGATAAGGGGGTCATGCTGGTGAAGGTACATGTCCATATCTTACATTCATGTTATTAAATACATAATGGACAAATGTCACGGATCGAATTTCCCTCTGATGGCATGTTAGCCTGCCAACAAAATAAGACGACGCCTCCTACATAAAAACAAGAGGCGGCGTCTTTGGGAATAGAATTACATACTCACCTTATGCAGTGTCGTTCTCCCGAAGGACATCGGGACGATGTGAGCGTAGCGAAGAACCTGTACGATTATCTCAGAGACCCTTACCCTACGGGCACGATGTCGCTGTCGCTCAGGGAATCACGATTGGGTGCGTAAGGTGAGTTACATAAACACAGATGAAGGAAATCCTTTAGTCATCCTATTACTGGAAGTAAAAATCCACAGCCAGGGGAGAATGAGTGGATATATTCCTGATAAGGTTCTTGGCCACGAGAACGCCGGTGGTTGGGTTGGGTAGTTTATAGGATTGCAGCGCCAGCATTGGCTCGGTCACCCAGACATGATCCACTTTGCTGACATCCGCGAAGAAGGTAAATCCACTGTCTACCAGAATGGGAACACACACGAGCTGGTTTTCGGGATACCCCATCACCACCCCGGGAGAAGGAATTGTCATATCGCCCAGCAATATGGCAGACTCGGCGGCATAGGGTTTAATAATGTCGGCAATGCTTTCAACATTCTGGCAGGCTACTTCATCAAAGTTTGGCCGGATATGCGCGGCAAAGACCTGCACAGATTGTCCACCCGCAGTGACTACCTCCGCGCGGAGCAAGCAATTGCTGACATTGGAATAAGTTTCTGAATTTTTTATTTGAAGTTTGGAAAATAATACAAGATCATAAGTGTTGCCGTCTTTATCCACCTCGGCATCATCTGCCTGGCAATAAACGTATTCCATGCCAAGCTCGGTTGCCACCTGTTCTGCAATTGCGAAATCATCCGCAAGCCAGCCATTCGCTTCCTGAATGGAAAGCACATCCGCGTTATAAGACTTCAGAACGGATATGACTTGGGGAATTTTATCCAATGCACCCCGCCCAACGGTATAGCCCATAAAGCGGACTGCTCCATCATGCGCCTGCAGGGCGGATGCGGTTGCTGTCAGAACAGATCCCCCGAGAACGGTAGGTGTTACATAGGGTGTCTTTGTTGGAATACTTCTTGTGGGAGTATCTTCAATGATCCTGGCCCCTTCGGGAATCCTGGAGCCACATGCCTGTACCAGCGCCATTGCCACTACGAGGAACAAACCCGCTTTAACCCACTTCTTTGACTTGCCTTTGTTTATTAAGTTGTGTGTGCTCATACGATATCTCCTCATCACCTATCTGGTTTTTTCGCACGTTGTTTGCGCCCTTGGAATGGGGCATATTATAAGAGATTACCGTCAATTGCAAGGTTTTTTTGATGAGAAAATTTATGGTGTAGATGAGGGGTGAGGCGGCCACTGAATTTGGACAGGCCCGGCGTAGCCATGTTTCTCAACCAGATATATAACTCCGCCGGATGGTTCTGAACAGCCGGGCTCATCGGTGACGAGCAGGTTGTTCTGCCAGGCAAAAATGGAATTGAAGGTTAATACACCATCCTGGCAAAGCCAGAGTTCCGCCAGGTAGCGCGGACTCTGCGGGCTTTCCAACTCTCCATCGGGCAGGATGTATTCATCCCAATAAATGGCAACTTGATCTCCGGCCTTAGTTCGGGCGGTGTATACATTTTGCGGTTCAGGCCAGAGGAAGGAAAGGGGAATTCCAACCTCGCCAGGATACAAGACCTTAAGGCTATCCACGTCACCTTCCAATGTGATCTGATTCAGGCTCACCCAACATGTACCCTCATACCCGTCCGCTTGAACGTACGCCCAGCCCGAATTAATATCCCTGCCCAACACTTGCAATTTGATTCCCTCGATCAATCCGTATCGATAAAGAAACAATTCGCCGGGCCCGTGTACGCATGAAAGATGCTCGGCGACAATGCCGTTCAAAGTCTCAAACACTAGTTCTGGCGTGTCAGTTGGTGTTGCAGTTGGTGTTGGGGTGTCTGTAGCGGTTGGACCGGCTGTCAGCGTGGGTGCAGCTGTGGCTTGTTCTGCCCCATTATCGGCGGGGGGTGAGGCGGGCGAGAGTGTGGTCAAAAGTGAAAGCGCTGAAAGTCCGATGCCTATAGTGAGAACAGCGGCTGTTAAAGTCAGCATGATGTTACCAAGGGTAAGGCCAAAGATGGAAGAGAATTGGGATTGTAGTTTCAGCCAAAAGGATTTGATGGGGCCGATGGTCGCGGCAACTGTCAGCAGGCCGAGGGAGATGTTGATGAAGTTTGCGTCGCCTGCCAGCCTCAAAGAGGTAATGCCAAGTTCCTGAAATCGGGTATCGCTGTTAAGCGCCAGGGTTTTTAGTTGGAAGGCGATATCGGCGGGCATGTCCATAAATACATGCACACTACCGGCCGTGACGTTCGCGATCTTTAATTGAGATGGATCGGCATTCGCCAGGTTTGAAATAAAGGCCAGGAGTTGTTCCTGTTTTTCGGTAGTGAATGCGGAAACGTCTATGCCTTGAATGACCAATTCGGTCTGTTTGTGTGATTGTTCACCGGTTGGTTCTATTTTTTTTAGGTGGGGTTTTAATACTTCAATTAATTTCTCGGCTGATTTTTCGAAGCCAAGCAATGGGAGATTAATGAATTGCAAGCCTGCCAATTGATAGCGGATCTCCGGGGGCAGCCTGACGACCTCCAACATCACAACGTAAGTGGGACGCCCTGAATCCTGAGCCAGGATGACTTCTTTATGAACATTTTTGGAAGCGGCGGAATTGGCCGATAACATGAGCACGAACGCGTCACAGGTATCAATTGCTTCAACGATCTGTACCCGCCATGAGCTTCCCACCTGGATATCTTCGCGGTCAAGCCAGGCGCGGATGCCGGCCTGACTCATCGCACCTACAAATTTGTCGACAATTTCAGCGTCTAGTCTGGAGTAACTGGTGAAGATATCGCCCATTATTTAATTCCTGTCAGATAATTAGTGACTGCATAATACGGGATTATGAAGCATAAGTCAACAAATTTCAACCCATGCCTGATGATATTTGCAAACTTGAAATCTTTTTAACACAAACCATGCGAATGATCTCATGGAAATTAGCCTTTGGTACACGGATTGCATGGAAAAGGCGGAAAATAGGTTCTTAAATGTTCTTCCGTGAAATCCGTGTTGTCCGTGTACCAGAATCACAGCAGCTCCCGGAGAACCAATTTTGTGGCTCTCTGGGTTTTGCCCTGATGAACTGCCAGCAGTAGGTCGGATTGCCAATCCGACTTACGCCACACCGCCAGATATGCGGGACCATCACGGCGATTCCTAATGAACCAATTTTGTTTTTCACTTCAATTTAAGAAAGGGGCGTACAATTAATTAAACGGGCTTAACGGTGATGGCAGAGGAGACAGGAAGCATGCCTGAATACGAGTTATTCTTTAAATATTCGCTGGACATGTATGTGATCGCAGGGGTCGATGGATATTTCAAGCGTGCGAACCCCGCCTTTTGCAACATGCTGGGCCGCAGTGAAGCCGAGCTTTTATCAAGACCTTTTGCCGAGATAATTCACCCTGATGACCTTGCCAAAGTAGAAGGGGCCATAAAAAACCTAAGTGCCGGTCACCCGGCCTTTTTGGTTGAGGTGCGTTTGCTTGCCGCAGATGGAGCATATCGCAACCTTCAATGGTCGGCGTATCCCGACCCGAAAACCGGGCTGCTCTTTGCGATTGCCAGGGATTACACCATGCCCTTTTTTGACGCCCAACGGGTCAAGTTATTAATCGACTCTTCCCCGACAGCCGTCTTTCTGGTGGAACAGACCGGGACGATCTCCTATAGTAATCATCTCGCTGAGATCATCTTTGGATATGAGAAGAATGAATTGATCGGAAAACCAATCGAAACGCTGGTACCTTCGAGTTTTCGTGACCATCATCGGGAGCATCGCAAACTTTATATAGCCAGTCCTGTTCTGCGTCCGATGGGCATTTTGCCAAACCTGGTAGGCTGTCGAAAAAATGGGGATGAGTTTTCAATTGACGTGGGGCTGAACCCGGTCTGGCTGGACCGAGGGACGATCATTATTTGCTCGGTAATTGATACCAGCCATAAAGCAAATTACGTAAACCATTTGAAGGAGGAGAGAAAGAAATTATCGAAAGACAACGCCCGCCTGGTAAAGCTGGCAGACCGGGACCCTCTTACCGGGCTTTATAACCGCAGGGCTTTCGAGCGCATCCTGTTGAGTAATCTTTCGGTGGCGCGCGAAACAGGAGATTGTGTTTCGATCATCCTGGCTGATATTGACCACTTCAAGAAATTTAATGACACTTACGGTCACCCGGTGGGTGACTTGCTGCTCAAGTATCTTGGCGATGTTTTGATCATAAATGTGCGCGCGGAGGATACAGTTGCGCGAGTGGGTGGGGAGGAATTTGTGGTCATCTTGCCTGGCATCGAACCTGACCTGGTAGCAGGGTTTGGCGAACGTTTGCGTAAAGTTGTAGAACGGGGGAATTGGAGTTCAAAATCAATAACGGTAAGCCTGGGAGCTTCATCTTATACATTCACGTCAAAACGGGTAGCGTTGAAACGCATCATGCAGCAGATGATTTCCGAAGCAGATCAGGCCATGTACGAATCCAAAAACTCGGGGCGCAACCGCTTCACTCTTTTTGCCGATCTGCCTTTAAATCACAAGACCAAATGACTCAGGCCGAAACCTTTATACAAAAAAATCTACTCATCTCAAAGTGTAAAAGTGTTTTGGTTACCCAACAGTGCTACAATTTAATTACTGTAATTTCACCCCGATGGTGAGATACAAGATAGATAACCCTAACACCTATTTATAGGTTTCCAAACTAGCAGAAGGAGAATCCCATGAAACATTATAAATACCTGATCATTGGCGGCGGTATGACTGGTGATGCCGCTGTGAAAGGCATCCGTGAACGTGACGCACAAAGTTCAATCGGCATGATCGGCTCAGAGACCGATATGCCCTACAGCCGCCCTCCGCTGACAAAAGGGATGTGGAAGGGACGTCCATTCGAAAAGATATGGCGCGGTACCGATAAGCATGAGGTGGAATTCCACCTGGGCCGTACGGTGGTGAAAATCAACCCGACCACGAAACTTGTGCAAGACCTCGAGGGCGAAGAATATGAATACGAAAAATTATTACTCGCCACCGGCGGATCACCCAATCACCTGTCATTCGGGGGGGCGGATATTATTTATTACCGTACACTCAAAGACTACTTGCGCCTGCGTGAGCTGACCGAACAAGGGCAGCGCTTTCTGGTGATCGGCGCAGGTTTCATTGGCTCTGAAATTGCGGCGGCATTGACCATGAACGGGCGGCAGGTGACTATGGTCTTTCGCGGGAAGTCAATTGGTGAGAATTTGTATCCGCCAAGTCTTTCGATATATTTGAATGATCACTATCGTGCGAAGGGCGTGAAGCTCGTGCCCGGGGATGAAGTCACAAGCCTCGAGAAAAGCGGGAGCAGTTTGAAGGTCCAAACAAGAGGCGGGCTGGTAATGGAAGTCGATGGAGTCGTGGCCGGGCTTGGCATCCGCCCGAATGTGGAATTGGCAAAATCGGCCGATCTGAAAGTGGACGATGGCATTATTGTGAATGAACGCCTGTTGACTTCAGCCACTGATATTTACGCGGCGGGTGACGTAGCCATGTTCCCGCATTTCACGTTGAATAAACTTATGCGCGTGGAGCACGAGGATAATGCCTTGAAGATGGGCAAGCAGGCCGGGCGCAACATGGCCGGCGCGGACGAACCCTATACTCATACGCCGAATTTTTATTCAGACCTGTTCGAGTTGAGCTATGAGGCAGTGGGTGAATTGAACAGCAAAATGGAGATGGTGGCAGACTGGGAGAAGCCGAACGAAAAAGGGGTTGTGTATTATCTTGCAGATGGCCGTGTGCGCGGTGTATTGATGTGGAATATCCGCGACAAAGTTAAAGATGCCACAGCCTTGATGGCCGAAGCCGGGCCGTTCACGGCGAAAGACTTGAAGGGAAAATTAACCTAAAGCAATGTTGCTTTAGTATGCACACTAGAGCTTTAACCACAGAGACCACAGAGGTCACGGACGTGTGCCCGTAGGGTAGAAAAGCTTTAAAAAATCTCTGTGCGCTCGGTGGTCTGATATGAAAATAGTATCGGAGTCCAAAGTCTCCAGACTTTGGCAGCGTGAAAGCAACGACTGGAGTCGTTGGACTCCTTTTTCATCCTTCGGGGTGAAACCCTTTCACGAAAACTCCGTGATGAAAAGATTTTAAGAAACAGTCATTAGCAACTATCGCCCAATTCCCAAACTGGAAGTGGATATTTGATCCACTGAACTTTTTTCTATCTCTATGCCGGCAAACTTTAGCCGCGAAATTTGCTGCAAATAGGCCCCGGCCACAACAAAGATAAGCGGACCAAATGTAAACAGGGCGTAATAGCCGACGTCCACCGGGCTGAAATCAATTGAGGCAGGCACAGGTTCGATATTCGCAGCGATCAGTTTTTGAACATCGAGAGTCATCTCTTCCCCAATAATTTTGCTGACTGCTTCCACTAGCGTCTGCTGGGAATTAAATCTTTCAGGCACAAGCAATGCAACTTTTACCAACAGATCTTCAGGTATACCAACTGCCTTTAATGCTTCAAGACCGTCACCAGTGAAAGCATAGCCCGGCGGAACGCGCGTTGGTTGGCCGACAAAGAACATGAACTGCCCCACCAGAAAAGCAAAGATGGCTATTGCAATGACCCATGAGCCCGCTTTTTGTTCAAGATTGCTCGGAGAAAATGGGCGGAGTTTCTCGGCCAGTTTTTTGGCGGCCCGCTTCGCCTTTTGATAATTTTTATCGGAAGCTGGGATCGATTCAAAATCGCGTTGGGCATCGCGCAGCAACCTCTCATCGTGATGGCTTTGTGACTCAGACAGCATAACGCGGGCATAACCACGCGCATAACGAATGGCCGCCATTTCGCGCAGGGTCAGCACCTTCGACGCGTCATCGCTATCTGCCAGACGCAAGGCTCTTGAATAATATTCAATGGCCTGCGTATACATCTCCTCAGCGTCCACCGATTTTTTGCCGTCTTTAGGGCCATCACCCATGGCAGTGTAAGTCTCGCCCATGCCAATGATCGAATCCAGGTGATGCGGCGAAATCTTCAATACGATCTCATATTCCTTCTTGGCTTCATCCAACATTCCCGCTTTGCGATAGGCTTCAGCCAAATTACTGCGATAACTAAAATCATCGACGTTCAGATCGACGGCGTTTTTGAAACTCAGGATGGCGACTTTATATTCATCGAGACGCATCAGGATCGCGCCCAAAGTTGAGTGGGCATCAGCGGATTGATCATCCAATTCCAGGGCTTTTTGGGCATCCTTCCGAGCGCTTTCGAGTCTATCCACCGCGAGGCCTGCCTTGGCGAGATAAAGATAGTAGGGGGCTATGGCTCTTTCCTGCATTTGTTGTTTTTCGGCATTCGTCAGCTTCTTTTTCAAGTGGTCTTCAAGCCGCGATAAAGTCTGCATGGCGCGTGAATACATATCAATACTGCGGCGCATCAATACAGAATCATCTTCAATGGATATACGGCTTGCCACTTTGAGCGGCCTTCCAGTTTTCTTGAAGGGAACTATATCCGCGCGGTTCAGCAGCGACTTAAAATCGCTCAGCCCCGTTGTTTTTTGAATGATCTCCCTCGCCTGTTCAGCTAGAAATTGCTGGCGGGCCATCGACCCCAGACCGTTATATTCCAATTGTTCCTTTCGATCTACATAATAGTTGAGAAGGCTCTGTTGGAGGTCGAGGTTTTCAGGGTCAATTTCCAAGCCGATCTTATACAGGCTCTCACCCAACTCATGGCTTTGGAAAACTTCATAGGCTATCCAACCTGAAAGCCGATAGTCGGATGAGATCTTCCGCTCGGCTGATATTTTTTCATTTTTTGCAAACTTTCTAAGAGCTTCCTTCCACTGCGTGATCGCCTCCCTATACTTGCCTTCCTGATTCATAACTAGGGCAATATTGTAGGTGGGATAAAACGAATCAGGGTCGAACCTGGTAGCTTTTTCATAATTATCAATGGCCTCGGCGTATTTCTTTCTATCAAAAAAAATGTTGCCGATATCATTGTATAAATTGGAAAGGTCACTCGGCTCTTTGGCTATGTTGATGGCCTGCCGAAAAGCCGTCTCGGCCTGATCATAGTCCCTGAGCGCATCCTGACAAAACCAGCCAAACCGTCGATATCCCTCTGCGTAAGTTGGGTCTGCCTTGATGGCATCGTTGTACATTTGGAAGGCATCCTCGTTCCTACCGAGGCTTTGCAAAGCATCCCCACAATCCAAATATGGGAAAGCGGATTTCTCATCCTTTTTTATCGCTTCGATATATTTTTCAACAGCGCCTATATAATCCTCCTTTTTTGCCAGCGCCAGTCCCCAATTGTTATAGGCATCGGCGTAGTTCTCATTGATCGCGATCACAGCCTTGTATTGTTCAATGGCCTCGTCATATTTTTTCTGTGCATCCAGTGCTAACCCCCAGTTGAAGTGAGCATAAAAATACCTGTTGTCCCTTGCAAGCGCCGCTTTGTATTGCTCAATGGCCTCGTCATATTTTTTCTGCCCTTCCAGCGCCAATCCCCAGTTGTTGTAGGCATCCACATAATTCTCATTGATCGCAATCACAGCCTTGTATTGTTCAATGGCCTCGTCATATTTTTTCTGCGCATTCAAGACAGCCCCCCAATTGTTATGGGCATCGGCGTAATACTCATCGACTGCGATGGCGGCCTTGTATTGCTCAATGGCTTCGTCATATTTTTTCTGCCCTTCCAGGGCCAGCCCCCAGCCGTTGAAGGCATTGGCGTAACTCTTATCGATGGCAATTGAAGCTTTGTATTGCTCAATCGCTTCGTCATAACGCTTTTTTTCCCTAAATATCTCACCCAGGTTGTAATACCCAGCCGCCTTATCCAATGAGACTTCAACGCCTTTCCGATAGATGTCCACTGCTTCATCAAAGTGATCTTGCATAGCCAGAAGAGATTCTGCCCAGCCATAATAGGGGTTTTCGTAGTCATTCTCAATGGCAATAGCGGCCTGATATTGTTCAATCGCTTCATCGTATTGTTTGTTATCCCTGAAGATCTCGCCCAGGTTGTAGTGGCCGGTGGCTCTGTCCTTCGAGACCGCAATACCCTGCCGATAAACGTCGACTGCCTCTGCGAAGTGATTGGGAATAGCCAGCAGTGCTTCGGCCCAGGCATAATACGAATATTCATATTTTTTATCAACAGCAACTGCTGCCTTATATTTTTCAATGGCTTCGTCGAATTTCCCCAAATCAAAGAGCCCATCGCCTTCCTGAAGCAGTTTAGCCTTGGATTTTTTCATGGCCTTCCTCCGCCAGAATCAATAACTCACCTTCTATGAATTGATGTCGTTGCGAGTCGCCGCTCTTGTACTTTGGCAGCGAAGCAATCTTCTTTTGAACTGAAATATCCATTGAAAGAGGAGATTGCTTCGTCGGGAAGAGCAAAAAACCTCCTCGCAACGACATTTGTGCGGTAGAGAACTCAATAATAAAAATTGTATAAGAAATGGGAGGCAGAGTCAATGCAGATCACGCGGATATGGCTTTTACAAAGTTGGGAACTTTTTAACGCGAATTACACGAATGTGCGAATGGTACGAATAAAGGCTAAAAGATTGGCGAAATTCGCCTGCATCTTGCCCATCGAGGTACCCCTAGAATTTCAAATGTTTGACGGTCTGTCCCTTGTTGATCAACTCTTTGAGCGAATCGATGCCAATTTGCAGGTGCAGATCCAAATATTGCTGTGTGACCTTTTTGTCACTGCTGGCGGTTTTGACGCCGCTGGGGGTCATCGGCTGGTCGGAGACCAACAGCAAAGCGCCCGTTGGAATCTTGTTTTGGAAACCTGTGATGAAGAGAGTGGCTGTCTCCATGTCAATTGCCATGGCGCGGATGCGGCGCAGGTAAGCCTTGAATTCCTCATCATGCTCCCAGACGCGGCGATTGGTCGTGTAAACCGTACCAGTCCAATAGTCCCGGTTATGATTGCGGATCGTGGTCGAGGTGGCTTTCTGTAAATTGAAGGCAGGCAGGGCAGGCACTTCGGCGGGAAAATAATCATTGGAGGTGCCCTCTCCACGGATGGCCGCAATTGGCAGGATCAAATCTCCCACCTTGCTCTTTTTCTTGAGGCCGCCGCACTTCCCCAAAAAGAGACAGGCTTTCGGCTTGATGGCCCCCAACAGGTCCATGATGGTAGCGGCATTGGCACTGCCCATCCCAAAGTTGATCAGCGTGATGCCCCCAGCGGTGACGTTCGGCATGGGCTTGCCCTCGCCGCGAATGGGGACGTTGAACCATTGCGAGAACATGGTGAGATAGGCTTCAAAGTTGACCAGCAAAATATATTTGCCGAAATCCTTGAGCGGGGTATCGGTATAACGTGGCAGCCAGTTGTTGACGATCTCTTCTTTTGTTTTCATGGTGTCTCCATAATCATGGGATATCACGATCAATCTTACCTGAAATTGCGAGGCCCATGTCGGAACCCCAATTTTGGGAGTGCCTAAACCCCAAAACATAAGGAGTGTCACCCTGAGCGGTAGCGAAGGGTCGCTGAGATTGGCGTAGAGATTCTTCGCTTCGCTCAGAACGACACAATCGAAGTCTTGCCTTTGAAATTAGGCACTTCCCCAATCTTTATCAAAGTCATTGTATAGTACAACAGGCGAATAATAGGATATTCATACCATTTGTTCGAGGTGCAAGTTTGATATGATATATTCACATGAGTGTTGTCGGGCGGTGTCATTAATACCCAGGTTTACAGGTATACCTACAGAAAAGGTGATAGCCATGTTTAGATTGCGCTCTATCTTGTTCAGGAGTATGACACTAGCGATGTTGATGTTGAGCCTCGTTTGGCCGACAACAGCTTACGCAGACGATGGCAGTGTGCCCTTAACAGCCTCGGCCGACCCTTACTTTACCGTGGCAGGGACAACCTACAACTTTAGCGCGGGAGATTGTGATCCGCTCACGGGGGGAGCACAGGCATGTTCAAATCCGATTCAGGCTTCCATTAACTTTCTTAATGGCACAGCGGCGGCATCCCCGTGGTTTGGGATAGGTGCCACGCCAGATGATGGCAATATTTATGTTGAGGCTGAGACGTATATCGAAGATGTCATCATCGATGGCCTTAGCGGTTGGAACTCTGGCGTAAATACACCCGCATCTCTTGGCATCATTGGCGAAGACAGTGGAACCACGGCACTTGATGGTGCGTTTGTCATCACGGGTATGAATGGTTTGACCTTATCAGGGTTCACGGTAGAGAATGTAGATGACTCTGGGAATGTTGCCTCGATCACTGCTCATGACAATAATGGAACACTCGAACTGAGTGACATCGTCATGATCAGCATTGACCCCGGGATCAACCCCACCGATCATATTGGTGATGGAATTTATGTATTCGATCACACTGGCGATATCCTGTTGTCAAATGTTGACTCCAACAACAATTCAGAGAATGGGGCCTGGCTGGATAATAGAGCAGGTACCGGCGGAGTCTGGATCGACTCAAGCTCATTTAATTCGAATGGAGGCGCGGGACTCATTGTTCAATCCAATGGAGATATCAGCCTCGTATCCGTGCTTGGCAACGGCAACCTGTACGGCAATGGCGTCGATAACTGCAATGCCGTGGTCCTCACTTGTATTGGAACGGGAAACATTTCCGTCAGCTCAAGCGTGTTTAGCAACAATGGCTTGCCCGATGTTATTATCCCCCACACCATCGGCTTCACCGCTTCATCCAACGGAGATATAAGTTTCTTCAATGTTACTGCCAACTCCAATAACAATAATGGGGCTCATCTCGCCAACTCATTCGATGGTTCAACAGGCAGCGTCCTGGTTGAGTCGAGCCAGTTTAACGAGAACGGTCAAGGGGAACTGGGAGATGGGCTTGTGGTTCACTCGCGTGGGGGCGTCAGTCTGGTGGATGTTACGGCTGAGCTAAATCTGGAAAACGGTGTGCAGGTGTACAACGGATTCGGCGGAGCCATTGCCAACGTGTTGGTGGAAATGGGACAGTTCAATAATAACGGCCTGGCAGGGATGGAACTTGGTTCCAATGGCGATGTTAACGTTTCAGGCGCATCTGTTCATGGGAATGTTACTCTCGGCGGCACCAGTAGCGGTATTGAAGTGTATGCGGATTCCGGCGGAAATATCATTCTCGCCAATATCATCTCTGACGATAACCATGGCGGAGGCGCCCTGCTGGATAATAAAACAGGCACGGGAAGCATCTCGGTTGAGTCAAGCGAGTTTAATCAAAACGATGGCTGTGGCTTGTGTGTGTACTCAAACGGGGATATCAGCTTCATCGGTGTGACCGCCAGCTATAATGGGTCAAGCGGAGCAAATGCGCTTAATTGCAATCCAAGCGGCTTCACGTGCACCGGGACAGGCGGCATCTTCGTCAGTTCCAGCAATTTCAACAACAATGGCCCGGTGGGTTTCAGCAGTCCGCATATCGTTGGGTTTGTTACTGAATCCAACGGGAATATCACCCTCTCGAATGTTAGTGCCAGTTCAAATAACTATCATGGCGCGGTGGTCTTTAATTACTACGATGGCTCAACCGGCAATATCATGGTGGAGTTGAGCAAGTTCAACGATAACGGTCAGGGCGGGGAGTTGGGGGATGGGCTTAAGCCTCAATCGCGCGGTGACATCAACCTGCTGGATGTGATCGCCAACGGAAATTTGGAAAAAGGAGTCGAAGCGGCCAGCGGATTTGGCGGCGGCACTGGCGCCATCTTTGTGGAAGGCGGTGAATTTAACAATAACAGTGTGGAAGGCCTGGAGCTTGGTTCCTTCAATAGTGATGTCAATCTCTCAGGCGCTGTGGTCGAGAATAATGCCCTGCTCGGCGCAGAACTTTATTCTCCGATCACAGTCACTGTAAGCTGCAGCACTTTCACAAATCATCCAACTGGTATCCAGGGCGATACTCCATTGTTAACTTTGAACGGCGTGGGCTTCTCTGGCAACACCGTGGATTACACCAATACCGGCCTGGTGGTGATTGACTCAGATTGCAATCCCGCCAGCACATCCAGCGGCGACCTTCACGGACAAGGCAGCCCTCTCAATGGAAGTATGCATGCGAATTGCAATGCGGCGAAAGGCGAGGTTGATCCGCTCTGCCCCTGATAAGTATTCGTTCTTTCTGAACCTGCGAACTGGTTTCCAAAAAGGAAGCCAGTTCTTTTTTTGAGAGACTCCCCCTCTTATCGCCAACCACCACGGCTAGACCAGCGTTTATTCTGCACTTGCGCGTCTGACCGAAATCCCTGTAGCGGATATTCCAGGAATTGCCTTATCCTGTGTACCACCACCTTCAAATCTTTCAGGGCGTCAGTCTGTAATTTGGATTTATATAAAAACGATTCCCAGTTTTTTTGATTGGCAACCGCAAGCTCGTCTCTTAATCCATAGGGAATTTCATTCGTTAATTTTAAGGGACGATTGTCAAATGTGGCTTTGAGGGCAGCGATCAGGAGTTGGCTCTCAAACTCGAATGTATGTGCAAGCAGGTGAATGTCATAATAATCCTTCCAGCGGCTGTTTAAATCTGCAAAGCGGATCATCGCATGGAATTTTTCGGAAATGATCGACTCTGGCGGATATCCCTTGATGCGAGGTTTTTCCATGCGATTAAGAAGAACAGGGTAATCCATATCCAATGCATCAGAACCAAGTTCATCCGAAAAACCGATATCCACTTGCATGGGTATTCTCGCTTTACCCAAATGCCCAACGAATGTGATTCGGCTTCCGCCTTGATCTGCATCTGCCTGCGTTTGCAAGAGCCGTAAACTCTTTGGTTCAAAGAGAACTCCATCCTCGGGAAATGAAACAGACATTGCTTTGCAAAACACCGACAAAATATCGCTTTGCATATATTTCGCAGTACCCAGAAAATCAATATCGCGCGTAGCGCGCCGCATTGGAATACCCAATCCGTAAAACATCAAACCGCCCTTGAGAATAAAGTCATTGGCATAATGAGTTTTGGACAAACGATAGAGAAATCTTTCCATCCCATAATATTGAAGGATCTCGCTAAAGGGACGCCCGCTCTCATCTGCCTTGCTTTTTAACTTCGCCTGAATGGAAGCGGCAACGTTTGCAACTTCACGCCTCATAGCAGGCTCTTCAAATATGGGACCATCAGTTTTTCGACGCGATTGATTTTTGCATATTCCAGCAGTCCGTGGATGTTCATCTTCGGCTGGTTGATATATTCCTTCAATGCCTCCAATGCAATTTCCTCCCCGATCCTTTTTCTGAATTTGAAACAATCCGCAATCGTTTTTTCGCGGTTATATATTTTCACCTTCACGCCATCCAACACGTGCACATCCACGCCTACCGAGTGCAGGGAGGTTGTCACCCAAAACACTTCCAGAGGTGGATATGTCATACGTGGCCTGCCCGTGTTTTGAGGGAGCGCCACATACACACTGTGTGGGATTTGAGTCGTGATCTCATAAAAATATAGAGCAGAGATCAGGCAGATAACTCCTTTGGGCACAAGCAGACTGACTTGAACAAGATCAGGATTCCCCAACGGTTCGCTGTCTGCCAGCCGATACACGCCACGTGCCTCTTTGACCAGATCACCACTCTGAACCATTTCATAAACAATATGTTCAGGGACTCCGAGTCGTATAGCCTCGGAGGCACGCAGCAAGCCTTTGTGCTTCTCGAACACCTTTTTATAAACTGTGTATTTCTTATTCATGGATATATTATACAAGGAAATCAAGGTGTTTTCAAGGAAAGTACATTGATTTTCTTTTTTAGAGACACCCCCAAATGTAAGATAGAATGAATGCAGCTTACTCGGTCTTTGCCGACAGTTTAAGTCAGACCCCTGTTTTTGCCTCGCCGCTGGACAGGGGTCGTTTTATGACAAATTCCAAAACGGACAGACCCTTTCCGTCTGCCCGTTTATTTTTCGTCCAACTTATTCCTCTTCCCCATCCCCGCCCGACGATAAAACCGTCGGGCTATTCCTACAAAGTCCGCCAAGGCGGACTAGCCGACTTCCAGTCGGCTTCGTATGCGTAGCGCGGGATTTCAATCCCGTGCGGTGACGAGGGCGCGATTCAATTTCGCAATGACTCTCGCTGGATAATTTAGCTCACGAAGCCCAGCACGCGGGCGGTGCTTCGACATGGTGAGCAAAGGACGAACCGTCAGCACAGGCCCTCAACCCCATCTCGCTCAATACCTTTTCCCGTATGTGGCATCCTCTTCCTATTGCAAATCATGGACATTTTATCCAGGATCGTTTGTCATCACGAACTTAAATTTTCCCTTATCCATGCAAGGACATCGCCAGGAGACCCGATCTTGATGCCTGCTCTTTCTGCAACTTTCGGATCATCTAGAAAATGTCTGCGATTATGTGTCGCAAGATAATCAACATGAGCTTTCATTGCCGCCAACAAAATGGGAACATCATCTGGATCGGCTATCAAGTAAAGGTTTTCTTTTATTTCTTCCTGTGTCGGATTATGAACAACTTTCAGGTCGGCATCCTTTAGAGTTTGACGAAACTCGGGCAATGCGTGAGGAACTTTCCTCGCAATGGATCGTTCACTCTCGGCAATGACCTGCTCACTGATAAAGGTTTCAATTTGCCCATTTTCAGACATGACCAGCAAAACACGCGCTGCGCCAGCGGATGAAATCACACCAGCCATTACCGCACTGCTGTCAAGGAACACTTTAATTTTTGACATAGTGTTCTTTATAATAGGTTTTTCGTTCCTCGTCCAAAGTTACAAGCAGATCTTCCAATGTCACATTAGCTTCTTTCACTTTCCTGACCACTTTATCTGCATTCTTCATAACTTTGCTTTCCATAGGGACCAGAAAAAATGAGCCATCCCCAACATCAATTAAATTGAAAAACTCACCTTCCTCGAGTTTATATTTCTTGCGCAAACTGGCGGGCAGGGTGATTGTTCCTTTACTGCGGATTTGAAGTGTAGTCATATATTTTCTCCAGAAAATCGGAATTTCCGAATTTCCGCCATTATAGCACAAATTACTGGCGCACTTGTTCCGATTGATCTTCCCCACCACTATGGATTGCGAAGCATTCCTCAAGACCTCATCATTCCCACGCGCGGACAATGCTTCGACACGGTGAGCGAAAGATGAACCGTCAGCACAAGCTCTCCACCCCATCTTCCGCTACTCGCAATTCGCAAACCGTTCGGGATAAATCCCTCGCTGGCACAGCCCCCTGTGGGCATAACCTGAAAGCGCTACGCGCTGATTGCGCAAGCCCGAAGGGCTTGCACGAACTGAGGTAGGACTTTGCGAAGCACCCTGTGGGTTAGTCCGCCGATTTACGCCCTCGTAAACCGACTATACCGCCACTCCAACGCCTCTTGACTCGGCCATTGGCTTCTCGAACTCGGCAAAATCAATTTCGTTTTATGTAATCTTTTCAACCCATGCTGCAAAACGGGACCATCTTCCTCCTCCAAAATATCTTCGCGGACTTGAATAACATAATCTGGTGTTACGCCCAAGATAAAGCTATCATAGGCGGAATGATGCAGCTTACAAAGAGAAATACCGTTTTCTATTTTTGATGTACTTTCGGGCAAATTATCAGGGATGATATGAGCAGCATCGAGCAATTCCCGATGTTTCAAGCGACAAAAAGCACACTGCGATTTATAAGCATCAAGAACTCTTTCTCTAAAAAGTCGCTGAAATAATCTTACTTTTACAGTAGCAGTTAAATAAGCATGTCTTGGGTCAGACACTTCTGCAATTTGCCGTGAAATGCTCGACTCGGAATACTCAAAAGCAGGGACGGCATCATCCACAGCAACTTTGAATGTGAGATTGCTTTGATCATCCCCAATAATATAAACGGGCCAAGTAGCAAGATACTTTCCAGGTTCGATTCCATGAAAATAAACCAGTGGGCGTTTTAACTCAAAAACCTTTCGCAAGCCTACATTGTCACGGTGATTAGGGTCAGTACCGCGATAACTGTAAATTAGGAAATTGTCTTTCCCAAAATAATCATCATAAGGACCTTTTGGAGCAGTTGTGATGGATATTGGGAGATCAAGAATTTGGGGTTTAAAAATCCCCTGCGGAGCAACTAGCGGAATCCGCTGACCTTCAAACTCAAACCCCTGCTCAAGTAATTTTCTTGCCAACACATCCCCATGCGAATTGACCTGCTCCGATAGCCAGTTGAATGCCGCCAAGCGAACTTGAAGGTCAATGTCCATAAAGCGATTTTACACCATTCATATAACTTCTTATTGGTGCTTGTCTACGTCTTATTCATAAGAAGAGATACAATTGGTAAAAAAATGCTATACTGCCTCCAATAATGGGTTGAGATTTAGATTTACAGAGTTAAAGGTTAATTGCAAACATGGAAGATAAAAAGAATGTAAGCGGTATTGGCGATCACATATTGCACAAAAAGAAAGGAGTGCTCGCAACTCCACTTAATGATGCAATGCGGGATACATTAAGACTAAGTTCTTGGGCAAAAGAAAGAATGCCTGAATATCTTTGGCTTGGCTTAATTTTGCACTTTTACGGTAGGGAAAAAGGTTTTGAAAAAGTAAGAAATATTCTAATTGAAATATCCAAGAGCATTGAATCCCTGTCCCATCCAAGGTTGTCAATGATTTTGGATCTTCCGACCAATGAGCAAAAAAGGGTTTACGAAATAATTTGTGAACATATCGACAAAAAAGTCTTAGCACCTCTAACGATTCTTTACAAAAGCAGATTTTATTCAGTATTTAATGAATATTTTTTCATTCCACATTTCTCAGTGGAGGAGAGAATTAG
>NZ_JBXMTI010000102.1:0-34864 GCF_057083605.1 Candidatus Villigracilis sp.
CGCCTGAAGAAGATCAAGATCGCTGTTCATTAATCAATCAGTTGCAATCAAACAAAGAGACGCATGATCTGTGCGTCTCTTTGTTTCTTAAAGGCAAATTTAATCTTTCTCTTCCCATGAAATCAAGCAGTATAATTCTGGAATTCTTTTCATCTGGAGTAACCTTGTGCGTGTTAAATATTTTCTCTTCGCCATCTTGATCATTGCCATGTTGAGCGCCTGTGGAGGTTCTTCCACAGAAGTCGCTGCTCCAACTGTTGTCCCGACTCATACGCCGCTGCCAACTGCCACCCTGATCCCAACCCCATCCACCCCGTTGGCGATTCTCGTCCTGCCTGCGGATATGGATAAAACTTCATCTGATCTGTATCAGAAAACAGTTTATGACCTTGCACAAGAATCTGGTTTTCGCTTTCAGGTTCGCAACCTGCTTACTCCTGAAGACCTCGCTGACCCAACTTTAAAAGTAGTGATCGCTTTGCCGCCTGACCCGGGAATTGCATCATATATTTCCACCGCGCCAGGGGTGCAATTCCTTGCCGTGAACATTCCCAACCTGACCGCGGGCGGAAATTTGAGCGTTCTTGCCCCGGATACCCAGGTGGATTTACCCGCTTTCCTCGCAGGTTATACAGCCGCAATGATCACAGAGGAATATCATATTGGCATGTTGATCCCTCAAGGTGATACGGATGCACAGCGCGCTTACACTGCCTTTCAAAATGGGATGAAATATTATTGTGGCCTGTGTCGAAGATTTTATTTCACACAATACGAGTACCCAACATTTCTTGAAATTCCAGCCGATGAAGACCCGGGCAGTTATGGCGGTTATGCCAACGTCCTCATCAACGACCGCGATGTGGATACCCTTTACATTTACCCCGCCCTCGCAACCCCGGATTTTCTCGCTTATGTTGGCACAACAGGCGCGTTGCTTTTTGGGACGTCCATGCCAGAGCCTCGCCCTGGCGGCTGGGTGATGAC
Organism: Candidatus Villigracilis sp.; assembly: GCF_057083605.1. NCBI lineage: Bacteria > Bacillati > Chloroflexota > Anaerolineae > Anaerolineales > Candidatus Villigracilaceae > Candidatus Villigracilis > Candidatus Villigracilis sp. The sequence goes on from NZ_JBXMTI010000102.1 coordinate 988, forward strand.
CATTAGCCCGGATACGGTCAAGGCGATACAAACTGCCTGGCCCAGCTTGATCGCAGGGCAGGGCGGAATCAACGTTCAATCTCCGCTCGGAATTGCGGATGTGGACGAAAGCCTTCTCCCCGCTGGAAAACTCCGCCTCGTTCAGGAAACTCTGGATAGCTTACTGGCAGGCCGAATTCTAACCAGTACCCCATAAGAAAACGACGGGCATATTGCCCGTCGTTTTCTTATAACAACTCTCTGGAGGAGGAGAGAAATCTATATATGAACCCCGGCAGATTGTGAGTAAGGAATAGCCCACTCCTGCCGAACCAGCCAAGCCATAGACTTGATCAAGAGTGCCATCGGGCTGATGGGGGCCGAGAGAAACTCATCCACGCCTGCCTGAAGGTATTCGGAGATTTCCGCTTCAGTGCCTTTTGGGGCAAGCAGTAAAAGGGTTCCGTTGGTCGTCTCACGAAGTTCACGGCAAAGTTTGATAAGTTCAGGCCCGCCCAGGTCAAGATCCAGGACGATGAGCGAAGGGACGAGCAGGCGTGAAGTTTGCAGGGCATCTCTTGTGGATGTCTCGCTGACTACATGGCAGTTCTTTTGTTCAAAGAGAGTCTCCCAAACCTTCACCATTTCAGCGTCCTGCGAGATGATCAGGACAGAGTGCATTTCATTGAAGCTTGCATCGGATTTCCAGGAAACCATCTTCTTCTTCCTTTCTGTGTGTATAAATATTATGTGGTTGGGAACGAGGGAATTGGTAGTGACCCTCTAGTACTATTTTTTAAGCACATACTTGACGTAGTTTTGACTTACGTGATAAACTCACGTTCGCTTGAAAGAAAAGCAAATTTACTGAAAGGAGGCGCACGCCCATGTTTATGAACAAGTTTTACATCATCCCCTCTCTCGCCGGCATCGCTGGTGTTGATTCTCGCAGTGCGCCTGTTCGTCGCTAGACCCCTATTGTCGTCTGGCGACCACGGCGCTCCACGAGCCCGTGGTCGTTTTTATTTAACTGTTAAACAGCCATGGGTTCATAATGACCTATGGCTGTTTTTTTATTTTGTTCATGCTCCCGCTCTTGCGGGGGCTTAGCCCCCGCAAGAGCGGGGTGGAGTGAGGAAATCATGTTAGACATTCAAACTCAATTGTTTGAAGCGAAGGATGTCCGTTTCGGTCCCATCGACCATGAAACGCATCCCGACATCGAATCCAAATGGACGCATGACGCCGAATTCATGCGCCTGATGGAACTAAAACCCGTTCGCCCACTTTCACCTGCAATGGTCAAGAAGCAATACGAAGCCATCGAGAAGGAAATGGAAGAGGACAAGAACATGTTCTATTTCACCATCCGCACCCGCGCAGATGACCGTTTGATCGGCAAGGCGCTCGTGGAATGGGTCGATTGGACGAACGGCAACGGCTTTATCAGCCTTGGCATTGGCGCCGCAGAAGATAGACGCAAGGGTTATGGTTCGCAGGCATTAAGTATGCTATTGCGTTATGCCTTTGGTGAATTGAATCTCTATCGCGTCACTGCGGTTGTGCCTGCTTACAATGAAGGCGCGATCCGTCTCTTTCAGAAGTTCGGTTTTATGGAAGAGGTGCGCAGGCGCAAAGCCATACATCGTGATGGAGAATTTTGGGACCTCGTCTCTTTCGGCTTGTTAAATGCCGAATGGCGCGAGCAGGTAACGGCGTAGGGTGAAGCGATGAAAGACTTATATCGCGGCACCCTCGTCCGCCTGGCATCTGAGTCAGCGGAGACCATGGCCAAATCTTTTGTCAAATGGGATCATGACTCGGAGGCGCATCGGCTTGGTGATAGTGCGCCTGCGCATTTGTGGTCTGAGAAGAAGCTCAAAGAGCTTGCTGAAAAGAAAGATGAAAAACAAGATAACAGTTTTCGCTTTGCGATCCGCACGCTTGACGAAGATAAACTGATCGGTGTTGCATCGCTGTGGGTTCAGCGTTGGGTTCACAGCGATGCCTGGCTTGGCATTTACATTGGCGAACGTGAATATTGGAGCAGAGGCTTTGGCACCGATGCCATGCGCCTGATCGTGCAATACGGATTCAGCGAACTCAACCTGCGGCGCATCACGCTGGGCTTGCACGCTTATAACGAACGCGCTTTGAAAACCTATTTAAAAGTTGGCTTTCAATTGGAAGGAAGAATCCGCGGCAAAGGCTTGCGCGACGGCGTTCGTTACGATGATCTTTATATGGGCATTCTATATGAAGATTGGATGGAGATGAACAATGAAAAAAGAATCGCTTCTTGATCTTAACTTGAAGCTGCGTGCCGCTCAATGGGCGGATCTCAACCCTGTTGCACAACTCATCTATGACGTGTGCGAAGCAGATGGAGATACAACCGTTGCTGCAACACCTGAAGAGTTGGAACATCAGTGGCGCACAGAAGCTTTAAACCCTGAAAGAGATGCCTGGCTCGTCGAGACCAAAGACGGGCAGGTGGTTGGTTACGGTGAGCTCGCCAACATAAAGGACCACGCTCATTTAGGCACAGATATTTACGTGCATCCCCAATTCAAGGGCCGCGGATTGAGCGATGTGATATTGCAAAGGGTGAAGGAACGTGCCCTAGAAGAAATAAAACTTGCTGAGCCAGATTTACGTGTCTTTATCCACAGCACCATGGATGGCAAGGATGAAGAAGGTAAAAAAGCTCACGAAGCCGAAGGCTTTGTATCCGTTCGCTTTCACTGGCGCATGGAAATTAAACTGGAGGTCCCTCCACCGGCGCCTGCCTGGCCTGATGGCCTTGAACTGCGTCCATTTGTCAAAGAAGATCACGCGATTGCCATCTGGCAGGCAGAAAACGAATCCTTCAGTGAGCATTGGGGTAGCCATGGTTCAACATTTGAAAAATGGTCGCTCCGCAAACTGGGCAGACCCGAATTCGATCCAAACTTATGGCTGATTGCCTGGGATGACGACCAGATTGCAGGTTTCTCCCAAAACCGCTATCGTAGCGGCATTGGCTGGATCGGTACTTTAGGAGTCCGCCTTCCCTGGCGTAAAAAGGGACTTGGGCTGGCTTTGCTCCAACATTCTTTCAGCGAATTCTACAAGCGTGGCATGAAGACCATCGGCCTGGGTGTGGATGCATCCAATACCACAGGTGCAACTCGTTTGTATCAGAATGCAGGCATGTATATAGCCAGTGAGTTCGTTACCTATGAAAAAGAATTACGTGCTGGTAATACGGAGTCCGAAGTAATGGAGTCCGAAGTCCCCTGACTTCGGTGCAAAATCGGGAGATTTTGCAGTCCTAATATTTTATAGAGGAGATCATGAAAACAGTGCTTGAAAAATCAAAAGCTGAATTGCCAAAAGGATTTGCTGTCCGAGGCGCGAATGCGGATGATGTTGAATCCGCCTTGAAATTATTCAACACCTGGTCGCAATCTGTGATTCAACAAAATGACATCATAGATGCGGGAGCCATTCGCAATGAGTGGGCCTCACCGGGGTTTGACCCCGCGCGGGATATTCGTCTCGTCTTCTCGCCTGATGGAATGCTGGTTGGCTATATCGAAGTTTGGACAACCGCCAAGCCGCCTGTCCACCCGTGGTTGTGGGGACGAGTCCATCCTGAGTTTGGCGGTCTGGGAATAGGCACATGGTTGTTGCAATGGGCTGAAGAACATGCTTGCAGGGTATTGGATGAATTGCCTGCTGATCTTCGATTCGCCCCTCGTGTGGGCATATACCGCTCTGCCACAGAGTCCAAAAAGCTATTTGAGGATATGGGCTTTGGGCAGATTCGCAGCTCCTATCAAATGCGAATTGACTTAAAAGAAGCGCCTCTTCCTCCGCTGTGGGCGGATGGCATCACCCTGAAGATTGCCGACCCTGAAAAAGATATACGAGCCGTTTATGAGGCAGCTGAAGAATCATTCCGCGATCATTTTGGGCACATTCCAGAACCTTTTGAAGAAGGATTTGCACGCTTTAAACATTTCATGCTGGGAGAAGGCTCTGACCCAAGCCTATGGTTCCTTGCCATGGATGGCAACGAGATCGCCGGGGTTTCCCTCTGCCGTCCCAATTCCTATGACGATGTTGATCTGGGGTGGGTAAATACCCTGGGAGTCCGCCGTCTCTGGCGCAAACGTGGAGTTGGATTGGCGCTCCTTCAGCATAGTTTTGCTGAATTCTATAAACGCGGCAAACGCAAGGTCGGCTTGGGTGTAGATGCGCAAAACCTGACTGGCGCATTACGGCTGTACGAGAAGGCAGGTATGCATGTTCACCTGGCTTTTGACCTATATGAAAAGACGATTCGCTCTGGACGTGAAATCAGTGTAGAATCTCTACCAGAATAAACAAACGGTTTCCGTAACAAGGAGAGATTTATGAACCTGCGCTGCATTTATTGCCAAACCCCGTTCACCCTCAGCCGCACCGAAATGCTGGGTGCGATTGTCAATATGAACGAAAAGAACCAGAATCACTACGATGCGCATTGCCCGCGATGCCGCCGCGCCAATTCCATCTCACGCCAGAGAATGGAGTTATTCTTCCCCAATTGGCGTGAAGCCGCTAAACAGCAGGCATCTGAGCCAGCCGCGCCCGCTGCGCCACCGCCTACACCTGCTTCTGCCATGTTAAAGACCGAACCTATTACAAAAGCAATGAGAGTGGCAGCAAACAAGACCAAAACCAAGACGACAACGAAAACAACTGCCAGGAAGAGGCCAGCTTCTGCTGCGACCTCGAAGGCCAAGAAAACAGTTGCCAAGAAAACCACGGCTGCAAAATCAGTGGCTAAGAAAGCTCCCGCAAAAAAGAAGAAGTAACCAACTCTGCGGGACCATGAGATTGCAGGGTTGTGATAGATTATTGTGGGCCGACCTCGCGCACAAGCAGTTTTGAATTTTATACAAAGCCAAGAAGATCAACCTCTTTAAGGCTTTGTATTTTTATCGCCTGTCGATAAAGTTACGTGAATAATGGATAAAAAAATTAGGCTGTTGTGTCACCCTGAGGAAGCACGTTCTCTGCGACCGAAGGGTCTCCGTTTGCGGTGTCAGAGATGCTTCGGGGCGAAGAGCGCCCCTCAGCATGACACAGCGAGAGTAAGGATAACCAATGAGCATTCGTGCAGTTTTTTTTGATTTTGGCGGTGTCATTCAATGCACCGAATTCCAATCCCCGCGCCAGCATTTGGCCGAACGCTTCGGCATGGACTATGATGATATTGACAAACTTGTTTTTGCAAGCCAATCAGCGCGGCGTGCATCCATGGGCGAGATCACAGAAGATGCGCATTGGTCGTATGTGTTGAAACGACTCAAACGTCCCACCTCTGAAATGCAGATCATAAAAGATGAATTCTTCGGCGGCGATGTGATCGACCTCAACCTGGTCAGCTTCATTCGATCCCTGCGCAGAAAATTTCATACGGGTTTGATCTCCAACGCGTGGAACGGAATGCGTCCCTTTCTTGAAAAGGAAAAGTTGATCGAACTTTTTGAGACTGTCATCATTTCGGCTGAAGCAGGTGTAATGAAGCCTGAGGCGAGAATCTATCAACTTGCGTTGGAGCAGGCCAGGGTCAAGGCAGAAGAAGCGGTCTTTGTGGATGACGTCCAAGTCAATATTGATGCCTGTCAACAGATCGGCATGAAAGGCATCTTGTTCAAAGACCCGCAAACCGCAATGGATGAATTGAAAAAATTATTGAAGATCAAATGAAATGCAAACGGGGGATTTCCTTTGATCGTCGAAAGTCTGGAACCATGAATACAAAAATGAAACAAGAATTATTTATACGCGATCTTGGCGATGGGTTGATCCTGCGCCATGCTTCATCTGAAGATGCGGAGGCACTTGCGGATATTAACAGCCGTATGCACAGCGACGATGGGCCCGACAAACCAGACCTTCGCATCGCTGCCTGGATCCGTGACCTGGTTGCCAAACCCCATCCGTCTCTCAGCCCGGGCGATTTCACTATCGTCGAAGAGTCTTCCACTGGACGTGTGGTCTCCACCTTATGTTTGATCCCCCAAACATGGAGCTACGACGGCATTGAATTTGGCGTGGGGCGTCCCGAGTTGGTTTGCACCCTGCCCGAATTTCGCAAACGTGGGCTTATCCGCATTCAAATGGATGAAGTTCATAAATGGAGCACCGAACGCGGACATCTGGTACAGGTGATTACGGGCATTCCATATTTTTATCGTCAGTTTGGTTACGATATGGCGCTCAATCTTGGCGGGCGGCGTTATGGGTTCGAAGCTCAAGTGCCAGCCTTGAAAGACGGCGAGACCGAGCCATTCATCATTCGTCCCGCCGAAGAAAAAGATATTGATTTTGTACTGCAACTCTATACAGAGTCGCAAAAGCGTTATGCTATCTCCTGCAAGCGTACGCCTGAAAATTTCCGCTATGAAATAAATGGGCAAAGCAGTGACAACGTTAATCGTTTTGATTTGATGCTGATCGAAAATCCAAAAAGGGAACGCGTTGGGTATTTTCTGCACAATACCAACTTGTGGGGAGGTGGCGTGTATGCCCTTGGCTATGAACTGGTTAGAGGCGTTTCATGGCTGGATGTTTCACCCAGTGTGGCGAGACATTTGTGGAAGAAAGGCGGCGAATACGCCGAGCGCGATTCGCTGACACGATCTTCGTTTGGTTTTAGCCTCGGTGATGATCACCCAGCGTATGAAGCGCTGGATGATAGACTGCCAGCCCGGCGCCCTCCTTATTCATACTATGTGCGTGTGCCAGATTTGCCTGCATTTTTGAATCAAGTCAAGCCTGCGTTGGAGAAACGCTTGGCCGAGTCTATTGCGGCAGGACACACTGGTGAGTTGAAGATCAGTTTTTATAACAGCGGACTGCATATGGTCTTTGAGAACGGCAAGATCATTGCCATCGAACAACTTCAAATTGTTTCGAGAGAGGAACCTGATGCAAGCTTCCCCGACCTCACCTTCTTGCATCTCCTCTTTGGCCATCGCAGTCTGGATGAGTTGCGCCATGCCTTCACGGATTGTTATTGGGAGAATAACACTGGGCGGGTTCTGTTGAATGCTCTGTTTCCCAAACGCCCATCGGATGTGTATGCGATCTACTAAAAAGTTGTAAGGAACTCTGAAGTGGGGCAGTTCACTTGCCCTGTGGGTGCTGCCCAACTTTCCATCAGTAAGCTGATGGAGCCCAGAGTGGTGAATCCTTTTCTTGTAAGCAGAGCCAACTCGCAGTGCATGGAAGAGGCGTGCGTCGCACTTCGCATTTTTCATTTCCCAAACAAGAGTGATAGGAAGATTAATTGACGCATTATGAAGTTTGCATGTATAATTTTCCAACCTATCCCTTTTCAGGGTAAGTAGAGGACATATGGCCCTGCGTGGAAATTTACGCGATTTTACAATTACACAACTTCTCAATCTAATCAACCTGGCCAGCAAAACTGGCACTTTGGTCGTGGATGGGGCGGCGGAACAGGCCTATATTTCATTCCGTGATGGAAAGCTGGCTTATGCCAGAATTGGCAAGGAAGATGGAAGCCTGGCTTCTGTTCTTCATAAAGCCAATAAGATCAATGCCAACCAATACCGCGCGATTGCAGACCGTGCCGGCCAGATGACCGATAAAGAACTTGGATTGCTTCTTATTAATGCGGGTTATGTAACACAGGAGGATATTCTCCTGAATTTGCAGGGATATTTCACTGAGGTGGTTCGCAAGTTGTTCACCTGGGTGGAGGGGATATTCCGCTTTGAGAACGAAATGCTTCCCCCGGAAGACCGCATTAATGTAAGGCTTGATCTTGAAAATATTATTATCGAAGGTTCACGCCAGTTGCGCGAGCTTGAGCAGTTGCAGGATGAGATTCCTAGTTTGGATATGGCGCTTAAGTTCACGGAGCGGCCGCTTACTAATGTAAATTTGAGCGTGGACGAATGGAAAGTGGTGAAGTTCGTTGACCCGAAGAATACGATGCGTCAGATCGCGGGCACGAATAAGCTGACCGAAATTGAGATCCGTAGGATCGTATACGGTCTTTTGCAAGCTGGGTTGGTTGAATTGGTGCGCCCTGCCGGCGTTCCTGTTCAGCAAAACCCGAAGATGTTCCCAACACCGGACAAAGAAGAACAGAAATCATTGATCAACAAACTGATCGGCCGCATTCGCTCGATGTAATGCAATAAAGGTCAGAAGGATAAGAACTATGCAAACGGTCAAAATGGTAGTGACAGGTCCATTCAGCGCTGGCAAGACTCAATTCATTCAGTCCGTCAGCGAAATCGATGTTGTCGCCACGGAACGCAGGATCTCTTCAGACGAAGAACGCTCTGTTAAATCTGCAACCACGGTGGCCATGGATTTCGGCCGTATCACGGTCGATGAGGATCTGGTATTGTATCTGTTTGGCACTCCCGGACAGAAGCGTTTCGATTTCATGTGGGAAATTCTTTCTGAAGGCATGTTAGGCTTTATTGTTATGGTTGATAGTACCCGCCCTGAAACTTTCCGCGAGGCGCGCTCCATTCTTGAAACTTTCCGCGCCTATGCTCCCACTCCTTTTGTGGTTGCCGCAAACAAACAGGATATGGAAGATTCATGGGAGCTTGAAGATGTGCGCCATGCCTTGCGGCTTGATAAGCACACCAAGCTTTTGCCTTGTGTCGCCACAGATCGTGATACCGTGAAGACGGTTTTGCTTGAGTTGTTATACAGCATCCTAAAAGAAATGGAATCCGGGAAATAGGGGGCGGGTTAGTCATTTGCTGTGTCATCAATCACCACCGACCAGGGAATTGTTCATTATGAAGTTTACGGACGCGGCCGTCCTGTAATCCTTTTGCACGGATGGCTTGGGTCATGGGGGTTATGGCAGGAGACTATGGCGTACCTGGGCGCTTTTTACCGCACCTACGCATTGGATTTTTGGGGTTTCGGTGAATCCGGTAAGAAACGTGAGACCTACGCTGTTTCAGATTTTGTCAGCCTCGTCAATCAATTCATGGAGCAGTTGGGTATTGTCCATGCGCCGCTGGTGGGGCACAGCATGGGCGGCACGGTCAGCCTTTCTGTAGCCATTAAATATCCCGAACGGGTCAGCAAGGTTGTGGTGGTGGGGTCGCCAATGGTGGGTTCGTCGCTTGCACCTTTGCTTAAACTGGCAGGATATCGCCCGATAGCATTTATGCTTTTCAACATGATGGGGGTCTTTCGCACAGGGATGCGTATGTACTCTCCTTTTATATGCAGGGACCCGCGCTTCCCAGATATGATGGATCGCGACCTTTCCCGTACCACTGTTGAATCTTTTCTGCGTTCTATCGCTTCGCTTCGCCGCACAGACCTGACTCCCATGCTTTCACAGATCAAAGTCCCTGCCATGGGGATGTATGGGGATAAGGATGTCATCGTGCACCCGATGCAGTGGCAGCCCATGCAAAAGGGGATACAAAAAGCAGTGATCGAGCGTTTTCCTACAGCGGGTCATTTCCCAATGTTGGAAGAGCCGACCGCTTTCAGCCAAAAATTAAAAGCATTCCTCGATCAAGATATCCCAACCCAATGAGCAGCGAATCACTCTTTTATCCGCAGAAGATGGCGAGGATCATTTTCCTGGGCATGGAGGAGGTGATAGGGAAGGGAGGGGTGGATGCCATTCTTCGTCACGCATCACTTGAAAGGTTAATTGAGAATTACCCCCCGCCGCGGCCAGAGCGGACTTTTTCATTTGAAACTGTCAGCCTCCTGCAGAGCACATTGGAATATGCATACGGCCCACGCGGCGGGCGCGGATTGGCTTTGCGCACCGGGCGCGCCTCTTTCAAATATGGTCTTAAGGAATATGGCTCCATGCTCGGGCTGACTGAGACGGCATTTCGCCTGCTTCCACTTTCCACAAAGCTGCATACTGGCGCCAGGAAATTTGCCGAACTCTTCAACAAACACACAGATCAAAAAGTGCGCCTGGAAGAAGCGGATAATAAAATATTTTGGCATATCGAGCATTGTCCGCTGTGTTGGGGCAGGATTGCAGACGAGCCAATTTGTCACTTGGCGGTGGGATTGTTGCAGGAAGCATTGTATTGGTTGAGCGGGGGCAAGGTTTTTAACGTGGAAGAGACGGCCTGTATCGCCCGCGGCGACCAGGTCTGCACCATCACAATAGATATAGTTCCATTTTCGTAGCGGGGAAGGTCATTAATAACAGTTTTGTTTTGTCGCCTGCCGTGTTTTTACCTATACTTTGATTTATAATCCTTGAATATGCTTAAGATCATTCTTCACGCGCAGAATCAGATCATGCCTTTTTGCGAGCCTGCGCGTGAATTGCGCATCCAAAACTCGCCGCTCTGGCTGCATCAGCGCAATTTGCTCGCACCTTACGTGACGCGTGAAATGGAACTGAAGCAGGGTGAACGCCTTCAGCCCGTGCGCGAGCAGACCATTGTTTACCGCGATAATCTATATTTTGACGAATTCTATATTAAAGCGTTTATGGACGAGGCAATAAAGCGCAATCGCCCGGTCCGCGCGGCTTTTCGCGCCGATGACCCTGCCTTCCGTGAACATGCCCTGCCTCTTTCCACATCCTATACCCCTGCGGGGAGCTTGTATCTCGCGGATTTGTGGTATTACCCGAACGGCCCCATGGCGGGTGTGGAACCGCTTGTGATCGATATGCAGGCGCGTGAGATCGGTTATTACCATGTGCCTACTTACATGGGTGACCAAAGCGGCGACCTTGTCTTTCAAGTTCCCTTGCGCGCCATGATGGCGATTGACTCATGGGTGCACGTCTTTATTGCCGATATGGTCTTTAGTCAATTTGCGCGTGGGGCGCGTTTTGAGAAACGGTTGAACGAGGATGCAGGTTTTAAAGTAAAAATTCTCGCCAAGGCCATTTATGAGGGCCGTCAGGTTTTGGAATCCTCTGAGCTGGTGAAGGTGGGCAAAGGCTGCATTATTGACCCTAGCGCTGTGATCCATGGGCCTGCAATTATTGGAGATAACGTCACCATCAATGCGGGCGCAGTCATCGAGAACAGCGTGATCGGGAATAACGTCAATATTTCACAGGATGTACAGGTGATGCTTTCAGTAGTTGGCGATGGCGCCTTTCTGCCCTTCCGTGCCGCTTTGTTTATGACCACCTTAATGGAAAACAGCATGTTGGCGCAAAACACATGCCTGCAAATGTGCGTGATCGGAAGGAATACCTTTATCGGCGCTGGTTCCACCTGGACGGATTACAACCTGATCCCTGCCCCCATCCGTGCACGAGATGGAAATGGCAAGCTAAGCATTTCCAACCGCCCGGTGATGGGTGGCTGCGTGGGGCATAATTGCCGCATCGGTTCTGGGATGATCATTTATCCCGCGCGCACCATCGAATCTGATGTTGTGCTGGCGGCTTCCGCTGAAAGACGCGTGATCGACCGTGATATTACTTTTGACCAAAGCGACCACCACCACCTCAGGCTTGCTCACTTGCATCAAACCCCATATCACAGACATCTGAAAGCCGAGGTGGAGTCTTGGTAAATGGTTGTCGAACTTGGTCAAGATATGGATAGTTTCGCCTTCATTATTCACCCCATCGATCCAAAACGCGATGTAAGCCGAAAGTTCCCGTTTTTAGGAAAAACACTTTCAGAAAAACAAATAGATTTTTTCTCTACCTTCTTCCCCCCGGTTTACATTTCGGAGATCGAAGGTATTACATCGCAAGCTACAGGCAAGGTGATCAAAGGCTGGTTTATTGCCTGTCCCTACACACCGCGCCGCATGATGCAGTTGCCTGAGCGTACGGTCTATCGTAAAATTGTCCAGACCGGGCATATGGCTGAGAAACTTGGTGCAGATATTCTTGGCCTGGGTGCCTTTACCTCGGTGGTAGGCGATGCTGGTGTAACAATTGCAAATGCCCTAGATGTGCCCGTCACCACCGGCGATTCCTTCACAGTTGCCATGGCCGTGCAAGCTATACGGGAAGCAGCAAAAGTGATGGATATAAACATGGCAGATGCGACGGTTGCCGTTGTAGGCGCTACAGGAGCCATTGGCCGCGTCTGTGCGGACTTGTTAGCTGGTGAGGCCGCCCGCACTTTGCTCGTGGCCCGGCATGAAGATAAACTCGAAGCCCTGCGAGACAGGCTCCAGGTCCACGCAAGAAGCGAGCTTGTCACCTGTACCAAAATGGATGTTTTAAAGGATGCGCAATTGATTTTAACGGTCACCAGTTCGATCCAGGATGTCATCCGCCCCGAGCATTTGCAGCCGGGCAGCGTTGTGTGTGATGTGGCACGCCCCCGTGATGTTTCTGCAATGGTCGCTGCGGTGAGAGATGATATATTAGTGATTGACGGCGGAATGGTGGATGTGCCAGGCCCCGTGGATTTCCATTTTAATTTCGGCTTTCCAGAGGGAAAAGCATATGCCTGTATGGCTGAAACGATTGCGCTGGCTTTGGAAGGCCGTTTTGAGGATTACACTGTTGGCAGAGATATTACGCTTGAACGTGTGCAGGAGATCACTGCAATTGCAGAAAAACACGGATTTCGCATGAGTGGTTTTCGTTCATTCGAGCGCGAAGTCACCAATGAACAGATCGAAGCCGTTCAACAAAACGCCCGCAAAGGGAAACGGACGCGCTTACAAAGTGCCGCATGAATAATTGGACCAAAATTATGTTGCCAACTCGAAATTTCAATAAAAAATTTGGAAAAACTTTAAGACAAGCGGCAGGAGGCTCACATGGGAAATGCTCGCCTTTTGGTAGTTGAAGACGATATCGATATCGCGAACATGCTCAAGATCTACTTCACGGGCATGCAATATGACGTGGATGTAGCGCACCGCGGAAAGGATGCTTTGGAAAAGACAAAGCAGGTCCTGCCGCATTTAATTGTGCTGGACATCATGCTGCCGGATATCGATGGATATGAGGTGTGCCGTAATTTGCGCACCAGCACCCGCACCAGCCATATCCCGGTCATCTTCCTGACCCAAAAAGATGAACGCAGTGACAAACTACAAGGCCTTGAACTGGGCGCAGATGATTACATTACCAAGCCTTTCGATATTGAGGAATTGAAGCTGCGTGTGCAGGGCGCGATCCGCCGTTCGGAGCGTGAGAGCCTGACCGATCCGCGTTCTGGTTTGCCGGCTGGTCGTTTGATCGAAGAACAATTACGCCGCATCATCCGTGAAACGGAGTGGGCGCTTCTGGATGTGCGCATCAACAACTTTGAGCCCTTCAAGGATGTGTATGGCTTTGTGGCAGGCGATGATGTGATGCGTTTTGCGGCGATGTTGATCGGCGAGGTCGTGGATGAGTTGGGGACGGCGAACGACTTTATCGGCCACGCAGGAGGCGATAACTTCATCATCATCACCACAAATGAAGCCGCGCCGAACATCCGCCAGAAATTAAAAGAGCGTTTCGCAACTGAAGTCCAGAGTCACTATAACTTCATTGACCGCCAGCAGGGTTTCATCCAGGCGCCCAAAGCTGAGGGCGGCGTGGAGAAGGTGCCCTTCATGACATTTTCTGCAGGATTGGTTTCACCAAGTTTGCATTCCTTTGCTGATATTCGTGAGATCACTGAGCTCGCAGCCGAGGCTCGAAGACAGGATGCGGCGGCTGCCTCAACCGCCTGATAGGTGATTTTTTTCGATGTTTTCCGGGTTGGGAGTTAGCCTGTTTCTTGCTGGGCTGGTGGTTGTTGCACTGGCTTGGGCAGTTTTGCGCATTTTTCCGCGCTCTCAAACCGTTAATCAATTAGATACAAATTCCTTTAAATCCCCTGACTCTACAAAATCAAATGAAGCAGTCATTATTCTCCAGCCCGGTGGGAGAGTGGAGCATATCAGTGAACCTGCGCGTTCATATTTTGATTTGCGTGAGAACGAACCTTATGATCTGGAAAGCCTCGCACGGCGGGTGCGTCCTTCTGATGATTTTCTGGATCTGTGCGCAGCTCCCGGTTCCAAACGTGTTTCCATCAGCGGAAAGTTGGTGGAAATTGCTTCTTATGAGGTGCCGGGCATATACCCGATGATGTTGATCTCTTTGCGTGGACGCGATTTTTCCCCATCACTGGAACAAGGCAATGGCGCATCCGGGGAGATCCTGCGGGTTGCCACGGAATTTAGTCAGGGCATTGCGGCCAGCCTGGATCTTGCAACGACGATCCAATCTATTCTGGATAACGTCAGCCGCCTTATACCTTCCGATGTACTTGAATTGAAATTGTGGGATGCGGAGCGTCAGGCTTTGATCCCGTATCGTTTTCAGCAATCCAATTTAACCCGTGTGGTGACCGCTCCATTATCTCAATTTGGGAGCCTGACGAATCACCTGATCGCGCGTAGGACTCCCATTATGCTTGCGGATACACGTTCACAGCCTGAACTCGCTGGAAATGGCGAATTGTTGCCCATTCAATCGTACGTGGGTATTCCTCTCCTGGCGGGCGGCGAATTGGTGGGGGCTTTGGAAGCTGGTCAGACAAGCGGCGGGGCATTTGGTCAGCATGATCTTGATCTCCTGGTGCTCGTGGCTGGGCAATCGGCGGTTGCCATCCGCAATGCCAAGTTATATGAAGATGAACAAAAACGTGTTGCAGAACTCACCGGGCTTGCAAACCTAAATCAATCGCTTGGCTCCGTGCGGGATGTACAGGATATTTTTGCACGCCTTGTGGAGAGTGTTGCCCCTTTATTCTCTGCAGACATCATTGGCTTTCTGCTCTATGATGAAGAAAAGCGCACGCTTGAGGGCAAAGTTCCATTTCATGGGTTGCCCGCCCACTTTGTTCAAATTTATCGTACCACTGTAACTATGGATGGCCCCGCTGAACAGATCATCGCAAGCCAGCAGCCCATCCTTACTTTAAATACTGTAGATGACGAGAATTGGCGGGCACTTGGCCTGGCGGATGTAGCTACGGCGGCCAGTTTGCATGATAATGCCCTGATGCCGTTGGTTTCATCCGGGCGTATGCTCGGATACTTCCAGGTGGGACATCACACCCGCGGTGTTTCGGCATTTTCTACAGAAGAAATCCGTTTGATGAACATTGTGGCAAACCAGGCCGCAGCCATCATTGAAAATGTTTTGCTGGTGCAGCAGGCTCGCACGCGTGCGCAGCGTGCTGATGCTTTGCGCCGCATTGCCAGCCTTTCTGCTTCCTCCGCCACATTGGAAGAGATACTTAAATATTCTGTGCGGGAATTGGCTAATCTTTTTCAAGCAGATACAGGCGCCATCTTTTTGATGGATGAAGCGCGCGGCGCGTTGCGTTTACGCCGTGAGTCGATGGTTGGTGTCTCTGAGGATATTAGTGCTTCCTTCATCCAGATCTTTGTGGATGATCCCAGTTATCGTTATACAGTTTCTGGAAGCCAGAAGCCCTACCTCTCCGGGCGTTTGAGCACTGACCGAAGAGTCCTGCCTGTCTATCGTCCGCTGGCTACGGCGTTGATGATGGAATCAGCCATCGTCGTACCTTTGGTGGCGCGTGACCGCAGCATCGGCGAATTAATGCTCGGCAGCAAGAAAGCTGATTTCTTCAATAACTACGATCTTCAAGTGGTATCCACCGCAGCAGGCCAACTGGCTACCGCGGTGGATTCGGCGGGTCTGCTTGCACAAACAGATGACTCTTTGCGGCGGCGTGTGGATCAACTCTCAGCGATCACGCGCATCAGCCGGGAGCTGGGGGCCTCTCTCGATGTCCGACACTTGCTTCAAGTTGTACATGACGAAGGTTTGCGGGCCGTACAGGCAGATTGTTTGTCCATCATTCTATTTGAAAACAATTCCGAGTTGGATGATCCCAAGATTCAATTATTCAATGGCTGTGAGGAAGCTCGTGATTTAACTGCTCTTGAGCAAAAAACCTTGAAGACGGGTGAACCGCATATCATTGACGATTTTTCGGAGGAGGAAATTCCCCCGCCACATGATGGCGTTCGCTCGGCGATCATTGCCCCGATCATCTACCAAACGCGTTTGATCGGTCTGATCAATATGCATTCCAAGTCGGCGGGTTACTTTAGCCTTGAAGTAACCGAACTGGTGCAGACCTTGGCTGTGCAGGCGGCCATTGCTTTGAGCAACGTCCAACGCTATCAAACTGAAAAACAACGCGGTGAATTAATGCGCCGCCGTGCAGATACGCTTGTGCGTCTTACCGATGTAAGCTACAGCCTTGGTCACGATCAACCATTAGACCAGGCTTTGCAGATCATTGCACGTGGCATCCGCGATTCCACTCCATTCCGTGTAGTGCTGATGAGCATTGTAGAACAGGAAACGGGAATGATGCGCCGCCTGACCGGGGTGGGGATTCCCCAGGAAACCCTGAGTGAATTGCTGGCTCGCAAACAACCCCTTTCAAGCGTGCTGCAGCTCATGCGGCCTGAGTTTAAGATAAGCCGATCCTACTTTATTCCAGTCGACCAGACCCCGGTTGTGCCATCAGATCTTCATATGGTCACGCTGGATGTTTCCTCGCCTGCGACCAAATCCGTCAATACTTGGGATCCGGATGACTTTCTGCTGATTCCGCTTGAAAACGCGGAGGGACACATCGTTGGGCTTATCAGCCTGGATGACCCTTCCAATGGCTTGCGCCCAGACCGGGCAACGATTGAAGCGGTTGAGGTTTTTGCCGCTCAAGCCGCGTTATTAATTAGCAATCTTTTGCGTCAGGGTGAATTGCGTACCCGCATCGATTCGCTTTCATCCGGCTTGCAGCGCCAGCAAAAGCTGCTTGATGTTACCCAGAATGATCTGCCCGTTTTGCTCCATAAAGATTTAGAGCAAACCATTTCCATGCACAACCTGGACCGGCGCGCCCAACGTGTTCGTGCAGGGCTGGCGATCACTGAATCGGTCAGCCGACAGTTGGACGCATCCTCCGCTTTGTCTGCGCTTGGGCGTGAGACGCTTACACAGCTTGGTATGTCTGTTGCGCTGGTCGCAGAGAATACTGTGGAGGGGCCGCGTCTTCTGCATGTTATGGGGAGTTTGCCGCGTTCCACGAATGTAGAGGCATTATTCGGGCAGCGGAATCCTTTGCGGGCCTGTTTGCAGACTGGCGCTCCCATCCTTATCTCCAACTTGGATGAAGATGATGAGTGGCGTGATGCCTCCCTGCTGACCTCGCTGCGGGCAAAAGGCGTGATCTGCCTTCCTATCCTGGTGGAGAATAGACCCGTGGCGGCAATGCTTGCCGTCAGCCCGGAGTCGATGACATCCTTTACCGATGAAGATCATCAAGTCTATATGCAGATTTCACAGCAGACGTCCCTGATCCTGCAAAATATCTCCCTGCTCAATCAAACGCGCCGCAGGTTGGATGAAGTGAATCTACTGCTTGATTTCAGCCGTCAGTTGTCAGGTATGGACCCGGATGCGATTATCAAGTCATTGCTGGATAGTTCACGGCGCGTCCTTCAACATGCTCATGCAGGCGCAGTGCTGGTATGGAATCCAAAAAGCGAGACGCTTACCCCGCGAGCCGCATCAGGTTATGCCGATAACAATAGCATGATGAAGATTAATTATCGGCAGGGCGAGGCCTTACCTGGTAATACCTTTGCGAGCAAACATGTACGCCGTGTGGATGAGATCAATTTTGTGCGTGATTACAATCTAAGCGCGGAAAACCTTGCCCTGTATCGCCAGGCAACAGGCGGCCGCTTGCCAGTTTCCTGCCTGCTGGTACCGATTGTAACCACTGACCAGAGTTTAGGTCTGCTGGTACTGGATAATTTCAACGCAACCGCCGCCTTCAAACCAGAAGATGAAGCGTTGCTGCTTTCGTTGGCCCAACAGGTTGCTCTGTCGCTGGATAACCTTCGCCTGGTACAGGCCACGCAGGAACGCGCCGGCCAGCTACAAGCGTTGAACGATGCGTCTGCTTCGCTCACATCCAGTTTAAGAAGTGATCAACTGGTCAATACATTGCTTGATCAACTCAGCCCCATCATTCCATACGATACGGCAACGCTCTGGCTGCGTGATAAAGACCGCCTTTCAGTGGCCTCTGCCCGCGGTTTTTCAGATGCTGAACAGCGCCTTGGTCTATCCATTTCCGTTACAGATAGTGTGCTATTCAAAGAAATGGCGGTAACGGGCCAACCCATCCTGGTGCGAGACGTTCGCGAAGATTCGCGCTTCCCGCCTTTGGAAGCTCCGCGCCTTTCATGGCTTGGTATTCCGTTAATATCCAAAAGTGAATTGATGGGTGTGCTCGCTGTGGAAAAATGGCAGGCTAATTTTTACACTCGCGAACAGATGCAGGTCGGCCTTACCTTCGCCAGCCAATCGGCTGTTTCACTGGATAATGCCCGCCTGTATGAAGACAGTGTGAGCCGTGCCACAGAGTTGGATCAGCGCTCACAGCGCCTTACGATTCTTTACCGCTTCACATCTGCTCTAACTGGCTCGTTGGATACGGATCAGATTTTGAATTTGACGGCTGATGAATTGCTCAAAGGCCTGGGTGCGCGCCGCGTCTCTGTTGTGACCTTTGAGCGGGGTCAGGCGTTCTGGAAAATTTCCACTCCTCGAACTCGCATCAAATTGCCAAAGCCATTACCGGATGCGCCCATCTTCAGCCGTTTGCGCGAGTCACTTGGTATTTTCAATACCGATGATGCCCGCAATGAGCCTGATCTCGCACCTCTCAGTGAATTGCTTGGTGAAAACACAACTGCCTTGCTGATCCTGCCACTTGCAAGCGAACAAAACCTGACCGCCCTCATCTTCGCTCAAATGACAGGCGATGCACGGTTTGGCTTCAATGAACTTGAAGTGGCGCGCACCATTACAAATCAAGCTACGATTGCACTTGAGAACGCACGTTTGTATCAATCTTCCGTCCGCACAGCCGAGCGCTTCGCCATTCTCAATGAAGCTAGCTCCCTCATCAGTGCCAGCCTCGACCCGCAGGAAGTTTATGCCTCCGTCCATAAGGTGGCTGAACGTCTCATGCCATTGGATTCGTTCGTGATCACCCTGCTCGACGAAGAGAAGAACCAGATCGAACCTGTCTATCTCCTTGACCGTGGCAAGCGATTTGCAGGTGAGCGTGTCCCCTTTGGAAAAGGGATGAGCAGTGAAGTGATCAAATCTGCTAGGCCCATCTTGATCTCTACCAGTGAGCAGGCAAACAAATTGGATGCAATTCAGGCTGGTGAAGAGGATCAACAGACGCAATCCATTGTGGCCGTCCCCATGATCGTAGGCGGCAAGACACTTGGTATGCTCTCTGCTCAGAGTTATCAGGCTGGGCTTTACACCGAAGAAGATACGCAGGTGCTCGGTACACTGGCAAACCAGGCCATCATCGCCATCCAGAACGGACGGTTATTTGCCGAAACACAGGACCTGGCATCACAGCTTGAAATACGCGTTGTGGAGCGCACGGCTCAATTGCAGCGTGAACAGCAGAATACAGAAACACTCCTTCGCATTCTTACAGAAGTTTCCTCCAGCCTCGACCTGGAACGCGCGCTTAACCGTACACTCGCATTGCTAAATGAAGCCATCGGCGCAGAGCAAGGTACCATTTTAATGGTACAGGCCGAGGATAATCTTTTGCATTATCGTGCAGGCTACGGCTACCTCTCAGACCGTTCCATCCCCGGCAGCCGAGGCTTTACATTGAAGATTGGTGAAGGTCTTGGCGGTTGGGTTGTGAAAAACCGTGAGGCGGTCCTTGTGGATGATTTGCATCAAGACCCCCGCTGGGTGCGCAGTGCTTCCTCCGGGCAGGATCATCGCAGCGCGATTGCAGTTCCCATGCTGGTCGGTGAAGATGTGATCGGCGTATTGATGGTCTTCCAGCGCACTCAGAACTTCTTCAGCACCGAAATGCTCAATCTGGTCAAGGCTATTGCCGGGCAAGTGGCCGTGGCAATTAACAACGCTCACCTGTATGAATTGATCCGTGACCAGGCCGAACGCCTTGGTGTGATGCTTCGCAAGGAACAGGAAGATGCCAGCCGTTCGCAAGCCATCCTCGAAGCTGTGGCAGATGGCGTGCTTGTCACGGGTGCAGATAACCGCATCACATTCGTTAACTCGTCTTCGGAAAAAATCCTCAATACTGATATGTCACGCCTGCTTGGCAATTCATTGGAAAAACTGGGCGGCACTTTTGGGCAATCTGTCAGCACGTGGATCGAAACTATTCGCCTCTGGTCGGAAGACCCCTCCACATATGAGCCAGGTGACACCTACGCCGAACAATTGGAATTGGAAAATGGCCGTATTGCGCTCGTCCACCTTGCACCGGTGATCCTGCAAAATGATTTCCTCGGTACGGTATCCATCTTCCGCGATGTTACTCATGAAGTTGAAGTGGATCGTTTGAAATCTGAATTTGTGGCAACCGTAAGCCATGAACTTCGCACACCCATGACAGCCATCAAAGGTTATGTTGATATCCTAACAATGGGCGCGGCAGGAGCCTTGAACGAAAATCAGGTACATTTCCTCGATATTGTGCGTAACAATATCGACCGTCTCAATACCCTGGTTAGTGACCTGCTTGACATCTCACGCATTGAAGCGGGACGTGTCTCGCTCAAATCACATCCTGTCGACCTGCATGCCATTGCCGAGGAAGTTGTCGCAGAAGCGTTGAGCCGCTCTCACACTGAGAACAAACCCATGGCGCTCTCTCTGGAAGTTCCAAAAGACCTGCCGCCCGTCAATGCCGATGCGGATAAGGTGCGCCAGATACTTGGAAACCTGGTGAACAATGCCTTTAACTACACACCGCAGAATGGAACGATCCTGGTGAACATTCACCACCAAAATGGAGAAGTACAGGTGGATGTTCAGGATAACGGCGTCGGCATCGCGCCCGAAGACCAGGCGCGTATATTTGATCGTTTCTTCCGCGGAGAACATCCGCTGGTTCTCGCAACACCCGGAACCGGACTTGGATTGCCAATTGTCCGCCAACTGGTTGAAATGCATAACGGCCGTATTTGGATGACGAGCACGGGCGTGCCGGGTGATGGCAGCACTTTTTCCTTCACCCTGCCTGTTAAGAAATAATGGAGATTGAATGGCAAGGATACTAATAGCAGAAGACGAACCAGATATCCGCGAATTGGTGGCCTTTACTTTGCGATTTGCAGGCCACGAGGTTACCGCTACTTCCAATGGGGAGGAAGCGCTGCATCAGGCCGGGCAGATCATTCCCGATATTATTCTTATGGATGTGCGTATGCCTCGCATGACCGGCTACGACGCCTGCCGCGCCATGAAGGCAGACCCTGCGTTGAAGGATATCCCCATCGTTTTCCTTTCAGCCAAAGGACAGGATTCAGAGATTCAAACCGGGCTGGATGCAGGCGCAGAAGAATACCTGCTCAAACCCTTTGCCCCCGATCAACTTGCCGAACGTGTGAAAGCCATCCTGGCAAAATTTGGAAAATAAATGTAAATGAGCGCGATCATTCTTGATGGTTCGATGGTGCATTACGAGGCTTTGGGACGCGGCCGTCCCGTTGTCTTTCTGCACGGCTGGGCCGGCTCATGGCGTTACTGGATCAACGCCATGCAAGTTGCCTCCACATCGTTCCGCGCCTATGCGCTCGATCTCTTCGGTTTCGGCGATACCAGTCGCGACCCCTTGCGCTACACTCTTGAAAAACAAGCCGACCTCGTCAATCGGTTTCTGGAAGAAATGGGAATTGGTAAAGTTGCCCTCGTCGGCCATGATCTTGGTGCGTTGGTCGCCTTTTCCTTCATCAAACAATGGCCCAAAAGCGTAGATCGCGTGATGGCGATCAACTGCCCGCTGGAATACGCCTCGCTTAACACACGTATGCGGACAGCTACCGCAACTGAACTTGTCGAATGGCTGACGTCGCGCACACCTGAAGCTGTTGCCGCCCTTTCAGACGCCTCCAAAGTGGATCCGTTAGCTGTTTCTGCTTCGATGGCAGGGCTCCAGGCGAATAACATTTTTTCCGAAGTGCGTAACCTGGGTGTGCCAAGCTTATTCGTTTATGGTTCCAATAACCCAGCCATCATCCTGCCGTCTCAGGAAAAGGCCGATGCGCTCCCAATGCATATGCACCAGGTAAACCTTGAAGGTGTGGGCCACTTTCCGATGGTTGACAACCCCACCCAATTCAACCGCCTGATGACCGACTTCCTCGCCCTGGACTCTGGAGCCAGCCCCCGCGAACTCCAAATGAAGGAAGAGTGGAAGCGCAGAGTAAGATAGCAAAGAACGGGATAACATCTCGTTCTTTTTTGTCTTGACATTCCCAACCCTGAGTCATATACTGACTGTGAAAAATAAATAATTGAACGGGGAGCCTGCCTCCCGAGAGACATCGGGACTTCGCAACAGGCTGAGAGGAGCGTAACTGCTCGACCCGCATTACCTGATCTGGTTAATACCAGCGGAGGGACTCTTGATTTACCAACAGCCATCCATCCTCCGCCTTCGGAGGATTTTTTGTCTATAAAACGCACCATCATCTTTGCCAACGGCGAACTGCCCGATAAAGAAAAGGCCCGCGCTATCCTGCGCCAGGACGATTTCATTATTGCCGCAGACGGCGGCACACAACATGCCCTTGCGCTGGGGCGAACTCCCAGGGTCATCATCGGCGACCTCGACTCACTGCCGGAGGGATTTAAACCTTCGGTTTTCAGCGGCGAAATTATTCTATATCCCAAAGACAAAAACGAAACTGACCTTGAACTTGCCATTCAACATGCGCTGACGTTGAACACAGAACAGATCATTATCATCGCGGCACTGGGAGGCCGCCTCGATCAAACCCTCGCCAACATTGCCCTGCTGGCTGACCCTCAACTTTCGACCCTTCGACACGGTGAGCGAAAGCCGAACCGTCAGGGTAACGCCTTTGACGTTCGCCTTAATGATGGGGTGGAGGAAATATTCTTTTGCCGGGACCAGGCCCAAGTCGAAGGAAGAAGCGGAGATATTGTCTCGCTCATCCCCTGGCAGGGAACAGTCGAAGGTGTCCGCACAGAAAATCTCAAATGGCCTCTTCAATCTGAAACTTTGTATCCCGAAAAAACACGCGGCATCAGCAACGAAATGACAACCGATGTTGCGTCTGTTTCAATAAAAAGCGGTTTGCTTCTAGTCGTGCATCGCTTTAATTATATGGAGCCTAAAAAATGAAACCCACTATTCACCTTTTAATTTTTACACTGATTCTGGCATCCTGCGCGCCAGTGCCATCAGAACCTCAAGCCATCACGGTCATGACGCACGATTCCTTTGCGATCAGCGAAGATGTGATTAATGCTTTTGAAGCGGATAACAACGCAAAAGTTTCCTTCCTGCAAAGTGGTGACGCGGGGACTATGCTGAATCAAGCCGTCCTCACCAAAGACGCCCCCCTGGCGGACGTTCTCTTCGGCGTGGATAACACATTTCTCTCCCGCGCATTGGATGCTGATATTTTCGAGGCTTATCAATCGCCTATATTGAGTGATATTTCTGCCGAATTTATTTTGGATGGCACGTATCACGCCCTGCCCGTGGATTATGGCGATGTGTGCATCAATTACGATAAAAAATATTTTGCTGAAAATAATTTGGCCGTGCCGCAGACCTTTGAAGATCTTGCAAAGCCTGAATATAAAGGTTTGCTGGTGGTGGAAGACCCCGCTACTTCATCGCCGGGGCTGGCCTTCATGCTTGCCACGCGCGTACAATTTGGTGATGGCTATCTCGATTACTGGAAGAGCCTGAAAGAAAATGGCGTGGTCGTTGTGGATGGTTGGGAGACAGCCTATTACACAAACTTTTCCGCCTCCTCTGGAAAAGGCCCGCAGCCGATGGTTGTCTCGTATGCTTCCAGCCCCGCCGCGGAAGTGTTCTTCGCCTCCGAGGCACTGACCGAATCTCCCACTGCCTCGATAGTTCCTGAAGGCATGTGCTTCCGTCAGATCGAGTTTGTCGGCATCTTGAAGAACACACAAAACCGCGACCTCGCCGAAAAATTTGTAGACTATATGCTAAGTAAACAATTCCAGGAAGATATGCCGCTGAATATGTTTGTTTATCCCGTCAATCAAAATGCGCAACTTCCCGATGTCTTTGTCCAACACGCACAGGTCGCAGAACAGCCTGCGTCGCTTACCTATGTAGAAATCGCGATTAATCGCGATGCCTGGATCGAAGCCTGGGCGGAAGCAATGAAATAAAAAAGAACAACCGCAGAGACGCTGAGAGCGCAGAGTTAAGAAAAGGTCTTCTCCGTGTACTCGGCGTCTCTGCGGTGAAAAAATAAAACGTGAACTCTCAGTACATTTATATGAGGAAAAATATTACAGGTATTCGTGCCCGTCTGTCTGTCTATTCGCGCCCACTTCTCTGGCTCGCCCCTATTCTTTTCCTGACCGTATTTTTCTTCCTTCCTCTCAGTAAAATCCTTGCCCTCACTTTTGACCTGTCCACAATTACCGACCCAAACAACTTACAGATCACATATCACGCATTACGCTTTACTTTTTATCAAGCAACTCTCTCTACTCTCCTGACTTTTATCCTCGGTCTTCCATCAGCAATATTATTTTCCCGCTTCAACTTTCGTGGAAAACCATTGCTCCGCGCCCTTACTGCTGTCCCTTTCATGCTCCCCACAGTTGTCGTTGCCTCAAGCTTTAACGCGCTATTTGGCAATCGCGGCTGGCTCTCTTTCCTCTTTCACCTTTCTCCTGAGTTCGCTACTTCCAAAACTTTTTTCTTTTTACTTATCTTGTTAGCCCACGTTTTCTACAATACCACCATCGTCATCCGCATCGTTGGCAACGCCCTCTCCCGCCTCGACCCCAAACTGGAGCAGTCTGCCCGTTCCCTCGGCGCGGATTCACTCCGTGTGTGGAGGCACATTACCCTGCCCCTCCTGCGTCCATCATTGCTGGCCGCTGCCTTGCTCGTTTTCCTTTTTGACTTTACCAGTTTTGGCGTAATCCTCCTGCTCGGCGGCTCGAACTTTTCCACGCTTGAAATTGAAATTTATCTGCGCGTCCTCAAACTCCCCAACCTACCTCTTGCAGCCATGCTTTCCGTGGTTCAACTCATTTTTACAATGATCTTTTCCATTCTTTACACGCGCATCATTAATCAGGTTACCACCCAGACCGCCCCGCGCTTTTCCACCTCGCGCCCTCCAAAATCCATCAAAGAAAAATTTTTTGTCGCAACACTCTTTCTCTTTCTTTCCTCTTTCTTCTTTCTTCCATTAGCATCTCTTCCCATCCGCTCATTCACCCGCCTCGAAGCAGACCGCGGCCAGCGTGCAGATGTTCAATATGGTTTTACGACTGATTATTACGAAGAACTTTTTATCAATCGTCGCGGCTCCCTGTTTTACGTCCCGCCTGTGCAAGCCGCCTTCAACTCACTCGGGTACGCATCTGTGACAGTTCTTCTTTCGCTCATGCTTGGTTACCCTGCCGCATATGCGCTTGCCAAACCAACCCGCCTCGAAAAATTTCTTGACCCATTCATTATGCTTCCGCTCGGTGCATCTGCGGTGATGCTTGGGCTTGGCCTCATTCTTTCTTTTGGACGTGCCCTCGCTTCACCCTTCTTTGTTCCCATCGCGCATACACTTGTTGCATTGCCATTTGTGATCCGCACGCTTCAGCCTGCGCTTGCCTCCATCCCTGAACGGCTGCGTCAAGCCGCTTCCACTCTGGGCGCTTCGCCTTTTCGCGTTTGGGAAACAGTTGATTTACCAATTCTTTCACGCGCCACACTCAGCGCCGCAACTTTTGCTTTTACCGTTTCGCTGGGTGAATTCGGCGCGACCCTTCTGCTGACTCGCCCCGAATACCCAACTATTCCAATTGCCATTCAGCGCTTTCTTTCACAGCCTGGCGGACTCAATTATGGTCAGGCCATGGCGATGGCAACCCTGCTGATGCTTATCACTACGATCAGTATTTTGATCATCGAAAAATTGCGCCTGTCCGATACGGGAGAATTCTAATGCTCGAACTTCGAGACATTTTCAAATCATACGAAAACAAACCCCTCCTGCGTGGCATTTCATTCACCGTTGCAAAAGACGAAACTATTTGTCTGCTTGGCGCATCGGGCAGCGGTAAATCCACACTCTTGCGGATGATCGCTGGATTGGAATCTCCTGAAAGCGGACAAATCCTGTTCAATGGCATTGACCTGGCCCATACACCGCCTCACCTCCGCGACTTTGGCTTGGTCTTTCAAGACTATGGGCTTTTTCCTCACCTGAATATTTTTAACAACATTGCCTTCGGTTTGAAGATGCGCAACATCCCAACGAATGAAATTCAACTGCGCGTGGCCGTTTTGTTGGATCAAGTCAACTTGACAGGCTTTGAAAAAAGGAAAGTAACTGAGCTTTCTGGCGGAGAACAGCAGCGTGTGGCGCTGGCCCGTGCACTGGCACCTAACCCGCGCTTGTTGATGTTCGATGAACCTCTCGGTGCATTGGACAAGGCTTTGAAGGATGACCTGTTGAATGAATTACGAGACATCCTGCATCGGACAAAGATTCCCGCGATCTATGTCACTCATGACCAGGAGGAGGCTTTTGCCATTGCAGATCGTATCCTACTGCTGCATGATGGAGAAATTATCCGCGATGGCAAACCAGATGATGTTTGGAAGAATCCAAATTCAGAATGGGCTGCGCGGATGTTGGGTGTGGGCAATGTCATCGAAGGCGAAGTTGTATCAGCAAATAAAGTAAAAACAGAATATGGCGTGTTTACTTTAATTTGTAAACACAAGCACAAAATAGGAGATACCATCCCCTTGTTGCTGAAACAGTCAGATGAGGGGATGGATGAGATAAAGCTCAAAGTGGAGGATGTACTTTTTAAGCGGGACCAGTTTGAGATTAAAGCAGGAAGCGCTGCCCTGAGTGGCGGAGCCGTATCGAAGGGCGAGTTAGTCTTCCACATGAAAGAGTCGCCAAAGGTCGGTCAGATTATCAAGGTGCGGGTTAGGGTAGAATGTCTCGCATGAAAGTTTTGAAGAAAAATCTGGTGGGTGAGGTGATGTGGCAGTATGAAGGCCATGTATTGCATCGCGATGAAAACTCTGTGACGATTGAAGCATTGTTCAACCGCGATGATTTGCCTTTTATGGATGTTGTTTTGAAACGGAATGACCGATTCGTTGAAACGTTTTATAAGAACAAATGGTATAACGTTTTCGAAATTTACGATCGCGATGATGGCAACTTGAAGGGCTGGTATTGCAATATCACGATGCCAGCCGAAATTGAAGATGAGGTTGTATCCTACGTTGACCTGGCTTTGGATCTGTGGGTGAATGTGGATGGCAGGCAGACAGTTTTAGACGAAGATGAACTGGCAGATTTGAAACTGGATGAGGAACTGCAGAAAAAAATATACGACGGTTTACATGAATTGCAGGAGTTGTTGAAAACAAAAAATCCTCCGTTTTGAAACGGAGGATTTTTTGTCTTGATTAGAATTAAATCATTTGCTGGGCAAGGCTGAGCAGGGCGTCACCATTGTTCCACAGGTACCAGCCGCCAATTGCGCCGACACAACAGCAGCAGAGCAATACGACAACAACAACACCGATGATGAGTCCTTGATTGCTCTTTTTCGGTTCCTCGCCGGGGGTTACAGGCATTTCAGACATAATTTCTTCTCCTTTTTATGAATGTTGCACAAGGGCATATGTGCATTATATCGCTTGTCTCGTAAATAACTAAAGTTGCTACCATACTCCCGCCGTGTCATGCTGAGGGCCACACTCCCTGCACTGAACGCAGGACGGTGTGCTCCGACACTTGCACCGAACGCAAGTACGGTGTGTCCTTCGGGAGGGCGACACGTTTCTTTATTCTGCAAACTATGAAATCAAGCGGAGGATGTTAACGAGTGAAAAATCTGAGTTCTCCAGAATGTACTGACCCACTAATACGAAGGCGCAGCATAGACAAAATAGTACAACCGCACCGACCACAATATATAGAACGGTGTTTTTCTTTTTCGGTGGTTCAGATGGGGTGTTTATTTCTTCTGTCATTTTTTCTCCACTGGGTTATTAATTACATCGGCGGTCTCGGCTTTTTCTTTTCTGCTCCACCACCACCAAAGGAGCAAAGCCAACGATATGACCAGAACAGTTCCCATAATGATCGGGATCATGATCGCCAGTACAGATGCGATAAATGCCAAAATATCTTCTGCTATTGAAACAGGGACGTTGCCCGCGCCCGCCGTAGTGGCCGTAACAGCCGGGCGGAGCGCCGCTGCTTTCACCGTATGCACGCTACCCGCGATAAGCAATCCACAAGCTAGTGCCAGCAAAGGATTGACATCGGTGATGACGTTGGCGCTGGCGGCGAAGGCGATGGCTCCCGCTACCGGGCGGACAACCGTTTGGATGAGATCGTTGGCATGATTCACGGCGGGGACTTTATCCGCGACCATCTCAATGATGACGAGTATGCCAAGCAGGATCAGAATCCAGGGATTGGCGAGCAGGTCAAAGGGTTGGTTGAGGTTGAGTGTACCTGGAAAGTAATGCGCGATGACACCTACCACAAGCAGTGGTATATAAGCGTTCAACCCCGCGCTGGCGGAGAGCCCGAATGCAGAGAATATGCTAAGTAGTAATTCCATTTTTTTCTCCTTATTTATATAGCAGACCTGACATGTCTTAAATGGGCCACGTTAATCACAAATCCTTGCGTGGAAAAAAAGCTGCGGAAAATCAGGGATTCTCGGAGACATGTCAGGTCTATTACGATTTATCCTGATAACCCAGGGAAGCCGCTCCATGTGCCTGTAAATTGTAAACGGAGTAGGTCAATGCTGAGGATGAGGAGCAGGGCTAAGGTCAGGCCTGAGGCGAATGGCAGCCAAAGTTGACGTGGATGATCGAAGGTGTTGTCCTGTTTCATGATGATGATCCACAAAATGGCAAAGACTATTACGAGCAGGGCTAGTGTACCCAGAGCGCTGATGTATGCGATGGGATATAGAACGATTGGGCTGTCTGTGAGGACAAGTAAATTTAAGATAATAACCAGTGCGATCAGAATGCCAAATGATTTCCATTCCAATGCGGGACGGTCATCTATTTCACGCCAGAGCGTTTGATTGACAATGGGATATAGCACCGCCGCAAGTGCAATGCCCATGCCGCTGCCTGTAAAGAGTCGCAGGGTGTTATTGGGTATGTAAAGGTTTGGTATCTGGTCAAGTGTGCCATCTGCGGTTTGTTTGAGTAAATACAAATAGGAATTGCTTCCGTCAATGCCAAAGGCCAGAAAGAAGAGAACAAGAACTGCGATGATCCCGCGTGAAGGAAGTTTGCTTCGCTTTCCGCTCATGAAAACCTGAAGGATTAATGCCATACCTGCGGCGTAGAATTCACCTGTACAGCGCGCGCAGAGCGGCAGTTGGCGGTCACCAATTTGAAAGGAGCGGGCATCGATGCGGTGACAAACTGCGTAGCCGATGGCATCCAGTTTGCCAAGCGCGCCTTCGGGTGAGATGTACATCCATGCGCCAAAAGCGATGATCGCCGCAATGGGCACGAACCATTTGGTAAAGGATTGAAATATTGTTGTCTGAGTTGTATTCATCGGTCACATTATATGGGGGATGAGCGCGGATTGCAAGAAAAGGTTTAATATATCGATTATGTGAATGAGTTATCATAAGCATACCCGACGACAAAGGAGTAGCACGATGAAAAGAATCGGAATTCTTACAGGTGGTGGTGATGCACCAGGGTTGAATGCCGTCATCCGCGCGGCGGTGAAGACTGCGATCAATGAATATGGGTGTGAAGTCTTTGGAATCAGGAATGGATATGATGGATTTCTTGAAAAAGACGGCATTATTCCGCTTGGCATGGATGAGGTGCGTGGGATATTACCGCGCGGAGGGACAATTCTCGGCGCGGCCAATCGCGGAAACCCCTATGCCCGCAAGATGATCCGTGACGGCAGGGAAGAGACCATTGATGTTTCGGATGAAATTGTGAAGGGCATCAAGAAATTGAAAATGGACGCCTTGCTGGTTTTGGGTGGCGATGGCACGTTGCACATCGCGCATGAACTTGCTCAAAAAGGTGTGCCCGTCATCGGCCTGCCCAAAACAATTGATAATGATATTGGCGGCACAGAAGTCACCTTTGGTTTTGATACTGCGCTAAACATCGCCACTGAAGCATTAGACCGTTTGCATTCCACCGCCGAGTCACATCACCGCGCCATGGTGCTTGAATTGATGGGACGTGATGCAGGCTTTATTGCTCTTCATGCAGGCATTTCTGGCGGTGCGGATGTGATCTTGATTCCAGAAATTCCATTTAAGTTTGAAAGTGTAATGGCGAAGATCCATGCCCGCGCAGAAAAGGGACGCCACTTCAGTATTCTGGCCGTGTCTGAGGGAGCAAAGCCCGAGGGTGGTGCGCAGATATTTTCCCGCAAAGGGAATGAAATATATGTGCCGCGTTTAGGCGGGATCGGACAAGTGGTTGCAGAATACATCGAGGGACAGGGTTTCGAATCACGCGTGACCGTGTTGGGGCATCTGCAGCGAGGCGGCACTCCCACCGCCTTTGACCGCTGGCTCGCAACTCGCTATGGCGCAGCCGCTGTCCGCCTGGCTGCCCGCAGCGGATTTGACCGCATGGTGGCCTTGAACTGCGGCGAGATCACAGACCTCCCTCTCGAAGAAGCGACAGCCACACTCAAAAGGGTAAACATAAATGGCGATGCAGTGATCACAGCTCGCAATATTGGAATTTCATTTGGGGATGAATAATTCCCTCTCCCATTTTGGGACGTGTGCCCGATAGGGTAGAGGGCTAGGGTAAAAAAAGAAGGTTGAGGAACATCCTCAACCTTCAAACTTTTAAATCTGCTAACCTTATAACCTATTTTCAAACACAAACTGACCATTCTTATAGAACAACACACCGTCCACAAGGATTTCTGCATCATTGCGCATGTCGCAGATCATGTCCCAGTGTATGGAACTCTTATTCTTTGAACCAGTTTCGGGGTAGCCTGCGCCGAGCGCCATGTGGAAGGAGCCGCCGATCTTTTCATCGAATAGGATATTACCCGTAAACTGCTTAATGTCGAAATTCGTTCCGATAGCGAACTCACCGAGATAGCGCGAACCCGCGTCGCTATCCAAAGTCTTGAGCAGAAAATCCTGATTCTTTTCGGCTTTGGCAGTTGTCACTTTTCCATTGGAGAAGGTCAACTCTGCGCCTTCCACACTTGTGCCGCCATAATTTGCAGGATAAGTGAACTTCACCCAGCCATTAACCGAATCTTCCACAGGGCCGGTATAAATTTCACCATCAGGCATATTGAATGTGCCAAAGGAATTCATGAATGTGCGCCCCTTTACCGAGAGCGTCAGATCCACATTGGGGCCGCGCAGGATGACTTGATTTTTGCCTTTCATAAATTCCACAGCAGATCGCTGTTTTTCTTCCACACTATTCCAAAACGCAATTGGGTCTTCTTCATTCGCGTGCACAGCGCCGAAGACAAAATCTTCATATTCCTTCAGGCTCATGCTTGCGTCCTGGGCATAGGCTTCGGTAGGGTAGAGGGTGGTTACCCATTTGAATGCTCCCTCTCCACCGCGCTGCATTTGTGCCTCGGTAATGACCGAAGTGGCCTTGTTGCGCCTTTGAGTTTTTGCAGGGTCGATATTTGAAGTGCCTTTTGTGTTGGTCGCCGAGTGAATGCGAATGCGTCCTTCGAACTGGTCATATGCCAGTTTGTAAAAGGTCGGCACAAAATCGAGCTGCGTATCTTTTGCGTAAGTCAGATACATTTCATCCTGGCTGAACGGCATCATGCCGGGCAGGGCCACCATCAAATGCGGATGCCCGCCTTTTTCCAGGATCTGAATATACAATTCACGCAGTAATGGTTCTGCTGCAGTTGTGCCTTCGAGCAATATGCGGTCACCGGGTGCCACGCGCGCGGAGTGCTGCACCAGCACGTTTGCGAATTTTGAAACACGAGGATCAGCCAAGGGAATGCTCCTGAAATGGAATGGCAAAATTATATCACCTTCATTATTTTCAAATCATTTGAATACCATTGCCCGGTCACTGAGGAAATGTAACTTTCGTCACGTGAAAATTCCACGAAAACGGATATGATGGATAAGCATTGTTTTATTTGCAAGGAGAAAACATGACTGTCTTATCGACGAAATCCACAACCGCCTGGGCAGAAGTGGATGAACAGGGACGCCTCATTCTTCCGCCCGAAGTTGCTCGGCAATACGGGCTGAATCCTGGCTCAAAGGTTCGCCTCGACGAAGGCTATAACTTTGTCCGTATGCACCGCCCGGTGACGCACCTCACCAAAGTCTATATTGAGCCAACCGTTGATTGCAACCTTGACTGCATCACTTGTTTTCGCAACGCATGGGAACAACCCATTGGGCGCATGACCGAGGAGACATTTGAAAACATTCTGAGCGGCCTCAAGCAAATGGACTCGATCCCCAGCGTGTACTTCGGCGGCATTGGCGAACCTCTCTTTCATGTCAAAACCATCGAATGGATTCGGCGCGTTAAAGAACTTGGCGCGAAAGTGGAACTCATTACCAATGGAACCATCCTCACCGAGAAAAAATGCCGTGAACTGATTGACGCAGGACTCGATATCCTTTGGGTTTCGCTTGATGGGGCCACTCCCGAAGGATATGCAGATGTACGCCTGGGAGCAGAACTTCCTCGCATTCTCGAAAACCTGCGGCGTCTCTTCAAAATGCGCGGCGGCGGACATTTCCCCAAACCTGAAATCGGCGTCGCCTTTGTTGCCATGAAGCGCAACATCAATGACCTGCCCAAGATCATCAAGATGGGACATACCTTCGGTGCAAAATATTATTCCGTGAGCAATGTGCAGCCTGCCACCGCTGAAATGCAGGAAGATCGCCTTTACACGCGAACCATGCGTAATATTGCTTATTTACCTTCACCTGTTTTGCCAAAACTCAGCCTCCCCAAAATGGATTTCAACGAGGACACCCAGGCAGCGTTGACCGAAGTTTTTAATAGCGGGTGTAACATCAGCTTTGCAGGCAATAACTGGGGTGGAGCGAACGATGTGTGCAACTTCGTCGAAAGCGGTACCATGTCTATTGCGTGGACGGGGGATGTCAGTCCCTGCTGGCCGTTGATGCACACGCACACAAGTTACCTGCATGGCAAGCCAAAGCTCTCAAAGAAACATGTGATCGGTAACGTTAGGGAAAAAACTATCGAAGGGTTATGGCTTGACCCTGCTTACGTGAGGTATCGAGAGCGTTTGCATAACTTTGTTTTTGCGCCATGTACCTTCTGCGGCGGTTGTGACCTCTCCGAAACCAACGAAGAAGATTGCTTGGGCAACACCGACTCGCCCGTCTGCGGCGGCTGCCTCTGGGCGCAAGGAATTATTCAGTGCCCATAATGTTTGCCGTGTTACTCTGAGCGACACTGCATCGCACTGCGTTTGTTCAGTGCAAGCGTAGCGAAGAGTCTCTTACATAATTTCTAAAGCAAACTAGTCAAGACGAACGACAAATTCATTCTGCTTTTGGTATACTCCCGTTTGGAGAGGAAAATGCAGATCCGTTTTTACGCCAACATGCGGACTATAGTGGGACAGGAAATTTTCGATGTCGCCGAATTGAAAGGCGACACGACTCTGCGTGGTTTGTTGAACATTCTCATCGAAAATTTCCCCAATATTCAATCCTATTTATTTAACGCAGCGAATGAACTTTTGCCAGATGTGCCGATCTTTGTCAACGGGCGCAACCAGATCGGAAGAGCAC
>NZ_JBXMTI010000103.1:0-12463 GCF_057083605.1 Candidatus Villigracilis sp.
AGCCTGAACAACACGCCCTTTGGCGGATGTCACTTCAAGCGCGAGGCGGCCATCATCAAGCAGGAGTTTGTCACCTGCCTGCACCGAGTCAAAGAGTTCACGAAAATCCACGGGCAGGAGTTGGTTATCCGTCTTCGGCGGCTTATCCTGCGTGGCATATAAAGAGACTTGTTCCCCGCTGGAAAGTTGAAGCGGGGCGGCTAATTTCCCAACGCGGATCTTTGGCCCCTGTAAGTCCTGCAAAATTCCAACGGGCAGGCGAAGTTTCTGGGAGACGGCACGGATTGTGGCTACACGTTGTGCATGCTGTTCATGTGTACCATGTGAAAAATTCAAGCGGGCAACGTTCATCCCTGCCTTGATTAGAGATTCAAGCGCCTGTTCAGAATCAGAGGCGGGCCCAATAGTTGCAACGATCTTTGCTCTACGCATTATTTTATACTTCCTTTAAAGTTATTAACTCATCTTACGCAGTGTCACCCTGAGCGACAGCGAAGGGTCTCTACTCCTGAAATGGGAGATTCTTCACTACCGCTCAGAATAACACGCTTAATCATCTTCATAATATGTAATAACCGAAGCGGTGTCAAGCCAGAGAGTTTATCATCAAGTTAACAATAAAAAAGCCGCGGAGTTACGCTTTGCGTGCGCGCTCCACGGCTTTTCAATTCGCTGATTAATTATGTGTAGTGTAACTCTTTTGCCTGTCTCTGCAATTCTTCCTGGAATTGCGGATGTGCGATCTTGATCAGAGCCATCGCGCGTTGACGGATAGTCCTGCCATATAAGTCTGCTACACCATATTCTGTCACCACAAAACGGACGTGGTTACGACTGGTCACCACACCAGCACCATGCTTCAGCATACAGACGATCTTGCTGAGTTGAGTACCATCTCTCAAGGTGGCTGTGCTTGGCAGCGCAATGATCGGCACGCCGCCTTTGGAACGGGATGCACCGTAGATAAAGTCAAGTTGGCCGCCAACACCGCTATAAAGTTTTGGCCCAATGCTGTCGGCGCAGACCTGTCCTGTAAGGTCTACTTCAATGGCAGAGTTAACCGCCACCATGCGGTCATTTTGCGCGATGACGAACGGATCATTTACATATTCTGTTGGGTGCATTTCGACCATCGGGTTGTCATTCACCCAGTCATATAGCTTATTTGTACCGAGGATAAACCCCGCCACGATCTTCCCGGGGTGGAGTGTCTTGCGCGCATTCGTTAACACGCCCGCATTTACCAGGTCAATGACACCGTCAGAGAATAACTCGGTATGAATACCCAAATCTCTTTTGTCGGAGAGGAATTTCAAAACCGCGTCAGGGATCGAGCCAATACCCAGCTGCATGGTTGCACCATCGGGGATCAATGCAGCGATGTGCCCCGCAATCTGTTCAACGATATCTGAATCACCTTCCGCCGCCATTCTGTGTTCAGGAATCGGGTAATTGACAGGCACAATATGTGTCAGGCGGCTGACGTGAATAAAGGAATCGCCCAGGGTACGCGGCATTTGATCATTCACCTCAGCAATGATCACCTTGGCCGATTCAGCCGCAGACTTTGTCAGACCGACCTCAACCCCAAGGCTGCAAAACCCGTGCTCATCTGGGGTGGAAACGTGAATGACGGCAACATCAATAGGCAGAATTCCGCGCTTGAACAATAGAGGAAATTCGGAAAGCAACACAGGTGTAAAATCTGCGCGGCCTTCGTGCACAGCCTGGCGGATATTGGCACTGATAAACATGGAATTCACACGCAAGTGGCCTTCCATCTCTGGGGCCACGTAATCGGCGGAGCCAACCGTCAGCGCCTGGCAAATTTCCACGTCCTGAAGGTTGGGAGCATGCTTTACCAGCGCAGCCAAAAGCTTCTGAGGGACGGACACATTTCCCGTAAGAAAGAGGCGGTTTCCAGATTGGATCACCTTGACTGCCTCCTCGGCAGTCGTCACTCGTGATTGATAAACACTTTTCGCAGTCATCTTATTGCTCCTGCGCGCTCAACCGTACAAGGTGAAGAAGTTTTCCGTCATAGGTGTTCACAGCCGCTTCAATGGATGGGTTCTCCCTCATGGCCTGTTCGATGCCTTTATTTGCAATATCAAAAATATATGGGATGGCGGCGTTCAGGAATACATGGCTGGCAGTGCGAGCCACTACTCCGGGGATATTCGGCACACAATAATGCACGACACCCTCTTCCACAAAGGTGGGGAACTCATGTGTGGTTGGACGCGAGGTCTCCACACAACCGCCCTGATCGATACTGACATCCAGGATCACGGAACGAGGTTTCATACCGCGCACCATTTCGCGCGTTACCACAATCGGCGCACGCTCCCCGCTCACCAAAACTGAGCCAATCACCACGTCTGCATAAGCCGTAGCGCGCTCGATATTGCGTTTGGTGGAAATCATCGTCACAACACGTGGAAATTTCTCTATGATCTTTTCAAGAACGCTCATGTTCTTGTCGATCACGGTCACATGCGCACCAGCGCCGATCATGGATTGTGCCGCTGAAAAACCCACAGTGCCGCCGCCGATGATGACAACCTCCGCAGGTGGCACACCGGGCAGGCCGCTCAGCAGAATTCCCTTGCCACCCCAATTATTTTGCAACAGGCGTGCCACGATCTGGGCCGTCATCGCGCCACACATCAAGCTGAACGGGCGCAAAACAGAAAGCGAGCCATTCGCATCCACGATCTGTTCATAAGCCAGTGCAGTTACTTTCTTCTCAAGCAGCAGGTCGATTTGATCCTGTGAACTCGAAGCAAGATGCAAAAAACCCGCTAGCGTGGATTCATTCTTCAACCATTCCATTTCCTGTTTGATGGGACGTGCGATCTTCAGTAAAAGGTCAGCACGACCAAAGACTTCTTCTGCGGAATATGCGACACGTGCCCCGGCACGTTCGTATTCCTGGTCGCTGAATCCTGCACCCACACCAGCTTCATGCTCGACGAAAACCTGATGCCCGCTCTGAGAGAGAATCTCCACCCCGGCAGGAGAGAGACCCACGCGGTATTCAAAGGGTCTGCTTTCTTTTGGAATTCCAATATACATACTGCCTCCATATTTAGACCCTAAAGGTTTTTGAAAACCTTTAGGGTCTAATCAATTACTTCATGTTGAGCACTTCCCTTATGGATGGAAGCGCCCAATCAATCGTTTCTTTATCGATCACCAGCGGAGGCGCAAAGCGGATAACGTTATCGTGCGTCTCCTTTGCCAGAATACCTTTCGTTTGCAAAGCCTCACAAAAACGACGTGCGCCTTTCGCTTCAGGCTTGAGTTCCACACCGATCAGCAAGCCTTTGCCGCGCACCTCTTTCACATGTGGGCTGGTGATCTCAGCCAACTGCTCAACAAAATATTCACCAAGCTGTTGTGCACGTTCCGTCAGTTTTTCCTCGCGGATCACGCGTAATGAAGCTCGTGCCACTGCCGCCGCCAGCGGATTCCCGCCAAAGGTGGAACCATGTTCGCCTGCGGTAAACAGGCCAAGAAGAAGCTTATCCGCGAGTACCGCAGAGACGGGATAAAAGCCGCCAGATAAAGCCTTGCCCACGATCACAACGTCAGGGCGGACATCTTCATGATCTGAGGCGAACAGCTTCCCAGTTCGCGCGAGACCCGTTTGAATTTCATCCGCGACCAAAAGCACATTATTCTTCTTGCAAATTTCCGCAACCTTCTTCAAATATCCAGCGGGAGGAATGATCACGCCCGCCTCACCTTGAATGGGTTCGAGCATCACCGCCGCTGTGTTGGGGTTGATCGCCTTTTCGATTGCATCGGCGTCACCATATTTCACAACTACAAAACCAGGTGTGAAGGGGCCAAAATCATCGCGATATAAAGGCTCAGTGGAAAATGAAATAATAGTAACCGTACGCCCGTGGAAGTTATTCCCCGCCACAATGATCTCTGCCTGATGGCGCGGAACTTTCTTCACCTGATACGCCCATTTGCGTGCCAGCTTGACTGCGGTTTCTACAGCCTCTGCGCCCGAATTCATCGGCAGTGACATTTCGTACCCCGTCATCTCGGAGAGTTCTTTATAAAGCAGCGGCAATTGATTATTGCGGAATGCACGCGAAGTGAGCGTGACGTTCTTTGCCTGATCCAGCAAAGCCTTCAAAATTTCAGGGTGGACATGCCCCTGATTTACTGCGGAATAAGCAGAAAGGCAATCGAGATATTTTTTTCCATCCACATCGTAAACCCAAACCCCTTCGGCTCTTTCGATCACCACATCCAAAGGATGGTAATTATGCGCGCCGTACTGTTCTTCCATGTTGATAAAGTCTTGTGTATTCATTAAGTTCACCTTTTCAAAATTTCTCCGTCCTGAGCGGAGCGGGCGAGTGCAAGCCGGGCCCGTGCAGTCGAAGGATGGGTTCAACGCAGCCAGCGTTTCGGCTGCGTTCCCCTATCGGGTCGCTCCGCTCAACGCGAAGATAGCTTTACGCCACACCAAACAAACGCGCAATGATAGCTTTCTGCGCATGGAGACGGTTATGAGCCTGCTGGAAGATGACCGAGTGCTCACCGTCCGCCACATCATCGGTCAATTCATGGTTGCGATGTGCAGGCAGGCAGTGCATCACGATCACATCCTTATCCGCTTCACTGACCAGTTGTGCATTGACCTGATAAGGCGGGAAGATTTGCTCACGTTTTGCAGTTTCCTCTTCCTGCCCCATGCTTGTCCATGTATCGGTGTAGATCACATGCGCCCCTTTAACCGCTTCATGTACATCACGCACGAAGGTTAATTTGCTTCCAGTTTTCTTCGCAATATCCTGGGCAATTTCAACCGCTTTGGGGTTCACATCATAGCCTTCGGGAGTTCCAACGGTTACATTCCAACCTAATAAAGCCGAAACATGCATCAAAGAAACAGTCACGTTATTCCCATCGCCCACATAACTTACATTCAGGCCCCTGGCTTTACTGCCAAACTTTTCAATAATGGTCAGCGCATCTGCCATGCCCTGGCAGGGATGGTTGTAATCGCTCAAGCCGTTCACAACAGGAATATCTGACCATCTCGCCAGTTCAAACACATGCGCATGATCGAACACACGCGCCATCAGGGCCTGCACATATCCCGACAGAACTCGTGCCACATCCGCAATCGATTCGCGCTTGCCTAACCCAATCTCACTTGGTGAGAGATACAGCGCGTCGCCTCCACAGTGTCGCATCGCCATATCGAATGAAACGCGGGTGCGCAGGCTCGGCTTCTGGAAGATCATCCCCAGCACTTTCCCCTTGAAAATCGGTTTATTGCCTTTCGAGAAATATTCCTTCTTTAATTTCGCTGCAACATCGAGCAGGTCTTGAATTTCATCCGATGAGTAATCGGAGATCGAGAGAAAGTCCTTCATATTATCTCCTTGAGTTGAAAGTATATCTTTATTGCTTCATTTTGCCATGTCTCATGCATCACGCATTCTGCATGACAAATTACGCACTCCGAAATTTTTTCCAGTATCTCATCAAGCCGTCCGCGCTCATGCCGATGGGATTCGCCAATGTATACGCCTTAACCACATCCTCACTTAAACCCTGCGCTCGGCTTTGCTCATTCATCCATGTTTCAAATTTTTCGCGCAATTCTTCCACCGCTGGGCTGGTTTGCATTATCTGCTCCAGCCATTTTTCAGTGGCGATCAAATTCTTTTCCAATTCATTCAACTGCCACTCAGGATCGTCATAGATTCCAAAATGGGTCGGCGCGATGCGGCTAAATTTTTCCTTTCGCAATCGCGAAATGGATTCAAGCCATCGCCCGAAATGCAATTCGGGCGGGGGCATGGGTGCGCGCAAATATCGAAAGCCCGGGATCCTCACCCCTCCCACATCACCGCTGAAACAGATATCTTCAAATAGATAGGAATAATGATGCTCGGCATGGCCAGGCGTATTGATCGCCACAAACTTCAAATTGCCGATGACGATCTCTTCCGCATCTTGCGGGACTTTGAGCTGATTCTGTTCAACAGGCAGAAATTCACCCCAAAGTTGATCCATCCTATCCCCATAAATACGCGTGGCACTGGCGATGAGTTTTTCGGGGTTCAACATATGCGGCGCACCATTCGGGTGGATGTAAATCTCTGCACCCTGCCGTGAAAGCCACCCTGCCGCGCCTGCGTGGTCAAGGTGAATGTGCGTGAGCAGCACGTGGGTGACGTCACGGGGAGATAAATTTTCTTTTGCCAGGCCAGCTTCCAGCGCGGGAAGAGTCGAACCTGGTCCGCTTTCGATCAAGACTGCGGCATCGTTATTTCGAATTAAATAAGACGCTATGGCCTGCGTCTTATTTTGAAAATTCAGGTCTATTGTGATAATACGGGGGCTTGCCATGAACGCATATCCTGTGATTTGAAAGTTGATGGAATTTCTGAGAGTGCCTGTGAAAGATCGGCATCGCACGAGATCAAGCTGACGGGTACGCGCCGCTCACGCAGCGAATTGATAAGCGTGTCAGTGCCGTGAGGGCCGCCAAATGTTTCGGTATTGAGCAGCACAACCACCGGGCGCAGGTAACGCATTTGCAGATCATCGACCGCATGTAGGATATCGGGCCGAACCGTTGGGGTAACAAGAATCACGCTTGAACCTTGTGGCAGTTGCGAGGCTTGCGCTGAGACAAGCTCCGCAATTGAGAGGGCGCCGTTCGCTTCAACGAAGGCCAACGTTTCCAGAATTTTGGCTTCCTGTCTTTCGCTTCTCTCAGCCGGATGAACTGTAAAAGTTTGCCCCGCGCTCACATAACCCACAGTGCGATGCTGGCCGATAAAGTAATGGGCAAGCGAAGCGGTAATGCTGACGCAGTATTCAAGTGTGGAAGGCGGCAATTTGAATTTTGGGCGCTTCACGAACATCATGGTATCCAGCGGAAGTTCTTCCTGCTGGTAGGGCTTCGCAAAGTGGATCGCTTTTTGAGAATCAAGATATAACCAAATTTCAGCCTGTGGGTCTTGCTCGAATTCTTTCACCATCAATTGATTGCGGCGCGCGCTGGTAGGCCAATGAATACGTTTCATGGCATCACCATGTACATACTCCCGTACTCCAGCCGCATGAGGTGTAACATCGTATGATTTTCGGCGGATCACCCGGCCGCCAGGCAATAACCCGGGTGGGTACGAAAACGACCGTATATCATGGATTACCGGGAAAACAACAAGTGTTTCCCGTGCCTCCATTACTTTACTTGCATTGAATAATCCAAATGGATCACCTGTTGAAATTCGAGTAGGGCCGAGTTGAAAACCGCCGCGGCGAGTCAGCCATGTTCGCGCCAGATAACTTCGTCGCTGACGCCCCAGCACAAACGTGAAAAGACGCGAGCCAGCCGCAAAAGGCAAGGTAGACTGATTCAGCACCTCGATCCACGCTGCCGGTATTCGGCTGCCATTGGACACTTCGTAGCTCTCTTCAAATACATCACCCACATTGGCACGCAGTACACGCGAACTTCTTTGCATACTTAATCCCCTCGCTGACCAGCGCGTCCATATCCAGCTAACAAGTGCCAGCAACACACTAATATATAGAAAACGTGAATAGAGCGGAGCACCGTTGACCAACACCCCAAAAAGGCCAATACCAAATAATAAGGCGAGCAGAATTCGCCCAGCTCTCATTTTGATTTCTTCCGCTCAATATCAGATGAATAGGCTCCGCCCGGCACCGGTGTGGCAAGAATGATCTCCTGCATGATGCGGTCTGAGCTTAAGTCACGCATACGTGCTGAGGGACTTACGATCATACGATGCGCCAAAACCGATACGGCCAATTCTTTAATATCATCTGGTAACACATGGTTACGCCCCCTCAGTGCTGCATGTGCCTGGCCAGCGCGAGCCAGAGAGAGGCTGCCGCGCGGACTTGCCCCGAGATATACATCCGCGCTTTGACGTGTTCGAGTGGTTAACTCGACAATATATTTCTTAATCGCTGGCGAAATATAAATACGCTTCACTTCGTCAATTGCCTGTTGGATCTCCTTCAACTTTACTACCGCTTTCAGTGTCTCTAGCGGATGCCGCAATTGCTGGTCATCCATCACACGAATTTCATCGGCCATACTCGGATAACCCAATCGCAGGCGAAGAAGAAAACGATCTAGTTGCGCCTCTGGAAGAGGAAAAGTTCCTTCATATTCAATTGGGTTTTGAGTGGCCATCACCATAAAAGGTTTTGGCAACGGATGCGTCACGCCATCCACCGTCACTTGCCGCTCCTCCATGGCCTCCAGCAAGGCAGCTTGAGTTTTAGGCGTGGCACGATTGATCTCATCCGCAAGGATGATCTGCCCGATCACCGGACCCGGGCGAAATTCAAATTTATTCTTCTGTTGGTTATAAATGGATACACCTGTCACGTCGCTGGGAAGCATATCAGGAGTAAACTGGATGCGGTTGAAAACGCAATCCAATGACCGTGCCAGGCTGCGCGCCATAATCGTTTTTCCAACCCCCGGCACATCCTCAATCAACACATGCCCCTGACACAGCAACCCGATCACGATCAACTCAACAGATTGCCTCTTGCCCACAATCACTTTCTCCAAATTACCGGTCACTTTTTCACTGAAAGCCTGAATGTCTGTCATGCACGAAGTCCTTGGAATTAAGATGGTTTTGATTTTAAGGGTTAATGTTGGTGCGGGCAAGCCTTGAGGGCCAGTCCTAAAGTATATCCCCATCCCCCTCTTTGGAAGGGTGGACTCCTTGACGGATTCATATTCGGATGGAATAATCGAACCAACGCCTCAGTAGCTCAATGGATAGAGCGCCTGACTTCGGATCAGGAGGTTGTGGGTTCGACCCCTGCCTGAGGCGCCTTTTTTGTTTAATATGGATGAAATACCGCTCACCATCCTCCGCCTCCTGCTTGCCCACCTCGAACACATCTCCGCTGATTCCTATTGGGCGCACCGTGCCAGCGGAGTAAGAGGCTGACTGCTGAGGATGCTGGAAAAAACAGCGGAAGTTCTAGTGTAAGAAAGCTTTCAGCAATGGGAATAGAATCTTATCACATCACTTGGTTGCGGCTACAGCTAAAAAAGATTTTGGATTTAATAAGACAGATGCCCGGTCGGGCATCTGTCTTATTAAACACTTTTATGTATTTTTTTCAAGTTTCGTTTATGGGATGGAATTCAACCAAGCACGGATACCTAGCTACGCAATTAGCGAATCTACAGTACGGCTATTTTTGCACCAGGACGAAGGTGCCTATGAAATTAACCGTGGCTTCAAAATACAAACCATCGTCGCTCTTATGCCCACCCCTTTTTACTAATCTGCCATTGTCTAAATTGAGACCATCCGTTAATTCCACCCACCTAAAACCATCCCAATAAAGGATCGCCAAATCTTCACTTCTCAATACTTCAGGAACCAAGAAAAATACCTTCATGAATGGAGTAACTTGGTCCGTTACCTCACCCGACGTTAAGATTTGTCCATCGTGCGCAATCGACAAATTAAAGCTTGAAACAAATTTTTGACTGCTGGCTAATGGGCGGGGCAAGGCTTCCACTGGAATTCCAAATAAATTGGCAGAATCGACAATTGGGCAGGGTATATATGCACCATCGCCATTCAGAAGCACCAAATAAGTACCACTATAAGAATCGCAATCCAGCGTGATAGTTTGCCCACCTACTCCTTCTACAGTTTTGATCGGCGGGTTTTCAAAAGTTGCCAAGTAGACGCCGCTATTTCCAGTATTGCTACCACTATCTTCATCATCACCATCATCGGAATTGACGGGATAGGAGAAGCAATCATTTGAATTAAGAATTAATTGTGCAGTATCCACCTGCAGATCGTTGAAATCTCCGCCAAAATCCACGCCATTCAGGGTGAGCACACCGGATATGTATGCCTTCATCTCATAAGCAGCATTGCCCGCCAATTTTCCACAGGTTACGGTT
The DNA here is from genome assembly GCF_057083605.1 of Candidatus Villigracilis sp. Classification (NCBI taxonomy): domain Bacteria; kingdom Bacillati; phylum Chloroflexota; class Anaerolineae; order Anaerolineales; family Candidatus Villigracilaceae; genus Candidatus Villigracilis; species Candidatus Villigracilis sp. The sequence continues at coordinate 9,977 of NZ_JBXMTI010000103.1, forward strand.
GCATCAACATCAGTTTCCAGATACATTCCATTAAGGCCATTACCAGAGGCATCAGCATAATTAATATTAATCTCTCCACTAGAATCCGCCAGAAGACCGTTGGAATAATTGTTATTGAAAACATTTATTCCTGTGAGGGTAAGGCTGCTCAACGAATATAATTCCGCTCCATTTCCCTGGCCACCCGCAACACCGTTTTCGCTGGCAGTCAGGTTTTCAACAGTGATGCTGTCGCCGGCCTCCACATACAGGCCCGAGTCGTAATTCCCGTTGAAAATATTGACTCCAGACATGTCCACACTGCCCAGGGAGTACAACTCCGCACCATAACCGTAGATGCCACCGGCACCGTTGGCATTCGCAGTCACATTTTCGCTCGCAATATTCCCGACGATCTCCGCATAAAGCCCGGTTTCATCATTACCGGTAAATACGTTTGTGCCCGTAAGCGAAAGGCCACCGGACGAATAGATCAAGACACCACTCACTCCATTGCTGTTCGCTGTTATATTTTCAGCAACCACATCGTCGTATATCACTAAGTAGAGGCCCGAGTTGAGGTTCTCACCAAAAACATTTATTCCGGTGAGGGTAAGGCTGCTCAACGAATATAATTCCGCTCCATTTCCCTGGCCACCCGCAACACCATTTTGGCTCGCTGTCAGGTTTTCAGCGGTGACATCGTTGCTGGCTTCCACATACAGGCCCGAGTCATAATTCCCGTTGAAAACATTGACTCCAGACAAGTTCACGCTGCCGAGGGAGTACAACTCCGCACCATAACCGTAGCTGCTGCCGGCACCATTGGCACTCGCAGTCACATTTTCGCTCGCAATACTCCCGACGATCTCCGCGTAAAGCCCGGTTTCGTTGTTATCGGTAAATACATTTGTGCCCGTAAGCGAGAGACCACCGGATGAATAAATCAGAGCCCCACTCACCCCATTACTGTTCGCGGTAATATTTTGGCCATCAATTTGACCATCGGCTTCTAGATATAAACCAGTCTCATAATTATTCATAAAGACATTGTTAGTGCCGCTAAGTGTAATGCTGCCCAGCGAGTACAATTCCGCCCCACCGCCAAAGATTCCTCCGGCACCGTTGTTGCTTGCACCTACATTTTCAGCATCAATATCCCCATTCGCATCCACGTACAAACCCGTCTCTTTATTATCATCAAAGGCACTATCCCCAATTATGGAAATGCTGCCGGCCGATGAAATCAACTCCGCTCCGGCGCCGTCATTACCATTTGAAGAAACGTCATCGAGAACAATATCACCTGATGTCGAAACAGTTAAGCCGGTCGAGTTGGCATTCGCAATGTTGATCTGGCTAATCGTGACCGCGTTGCCCCAATTCTCAATGGAGAGAGGAACTGAAAAAATTGAAGTTCCAGTGATATTCCCCGCAACACTACCATCCCACCCCCCCTGTAAAGTCAACGCATATGTACTCCAAGTTGCGAATGTAGTACCGTCGATGGATATATCGAAAAGTGAATTATCAACACCCGCCATTATCCAAATTGTTCCATTTTCGGCGGGTTCGGGAATTACTGCGCTATCAATATCATCAATTAAGGAATATAGATCTGGATAAGAGTCGGTGCAGCCATTTGCAAGGGGATCCGGCGCAACGCTTTCGGGACACCATATTGGGTCTCCAATTAGAAATGTATTGGCCGCATCCTGAGTAGCTAGCGGTTCGGGTACATCATCCACCACGACTACGACCGAAGTATTCTCCGGAAATTGATCCATTAGGTCGGGTAAATTGGCGGGCACTTCCGTCGCCATCAAATCTTCTGAAGAAGTCGAGGGTAAAACATCTGATACGACAGGTTCTACGGTCACAGACACAACAGGTTCATCTGTGGGCGGAGGGGGCGTATTATCATCAGCTATGGCTGTTGCAGTCATCACCATGGACAAGATAAGTGAAGCGCTGGTTGCGGTTATTAATAACTTAAGTTGTTTACGATCTTTCATGACTGACTCCAAACAAAAAAGAAACCGAAGACTCACAAATTTGTGCGAAATAAACAATTATGCAATCCTGTGGTTGGAAAGGTCGAATTGCATCTAATCATATTATAGGCGCAATTGAACCTCCGCAGCTTAAAAAATGATGTTTTTGTAATGGGTTTGGAGGGTGAGGCATTCGAATACCCCGCCGGTCCCGCCCGTTGATTCTTTTTTGCCATTAAATTCGCATCCAGATGGTCCTTTACCCATGTCAAAAATCTAGGCTGTTGAAGCCTGGTGATCTATTGCTGCCAATTCGCGGTTCAGATAATTCACAATCAGGCATGAAAAATAGACGCCCATATATTTTGAAACCAACCAGCCACCTATGGCAAAGGCTTTAGGCGTGACGTTTTTAAGTATTTCCTCGTTCGACAGCCATTTAGCAAGCGAGGCCAATGCACAATAAAAAAACAATAGGCGCGGAGGGGTACTTCGTTTTCCAAAATATCCACCC
>NZ_JBXMTI010000104.1:0-16917 GCF_057083605.1 Candidatus Villigracilis sp.
GGGGCGACGCAATGCTTCGCCCCTACGTTTACGGTAAAATACAACCATGATAGCAACCCTGCGTGGAGAGATCTCCCAAATTGAAGAGAACGCCCTGATCGTGGAAGTTGGCGGCGTGGGCATGCGAGTCTTTGTCCCTGCGCCGATGCGGACGAATGCCAAAGCGGGTGAAATGGTATTTATGTTCACCTATCTTATCGTGCGGGAAGATGCGTTGACGTTATATGGATTTGAATCCCAGGCTGACAGAGACCTGTTCAACATCCTGCTCGGCGTGGACGGAGTCGGGCCGAAAGTGGCTTTATCCGTTCTTTCCACCCTCACCATTGACACGATCCAACGCGCCATCTTTGCCGATGAAGCCGACTTGTTGAACAGCGTCCCCGGTGTAGGCAAAAAGACCGCGCAAAAAATGGCCTTGCATTTGAAGGATAAACTCAAGCCAACGGATGCGCTTTCCAAAATTGCTGCGCTGGCGGATTACGACAGTGAAGTGCTGGCCGCGCTCACAGCGTTGGGCTATTCAGTGGTGGAAGCACAGGCTGCGATCCAATCTCTGCCAAAGGATGCGCCCAAGGAAGTGGAAGAAAGATTACGCGTGGCGCTTGGGTACTTTACAGGATGAAAGTTGGCGAAAGAATCCACGTCCGTGCCTGCAAAACGGATGGAACTGTATATCGAAGCTGGCAAGCCACAATCGAGTCTGTAACAGCAGACTCGATTGTTACAATTGCGCCTGCTGGTTCATCTGTGTTCAATATCAAGGGCGAAGATTACCCAATCACGCATCATTATCGGGCTTATTACTGGTTCGATAAATTCTACAATCTGCTTGAAATCTTTGAAAATAGCGGCGAATTATTTCATATTTACCTCAATATTGCATCGCCTCCTGAATTTGAAAATGGAATCATGAGTTTTAAAGACCATGAATTGGACGTCTCAAAATATGTTCCCAAGCCCGCTGAACTGATAGACGAAGATGAATTCGCCGAAGCCATTGTGAAGTATCAATACACAAAAGAATTTCAAGAGCAGATGTATGATGCAGCAAGGGAAGCATTGGAACTGGCGGAAAATTGGCAGGCGAAGCCTGTACCTGTGTTTTGAAATAACTCTGGTGGTCGAGTAGACGGCGATGTTCTTTCGTCGTCGTATCGAGACCACCACCAACGATGAGGAGAACTCCCATGCTAAAAAAGAAAATCACATTCATCGGTCCGGGCGTAATGGCCGAAGCCATGATCGCAGGTTTGTTGCATAAAAAACTTGCGGATGCAAAGAACATTATTGCCTGCGGTCCACGAGAGGCACGCGGTGAAGAACTGCGCAAGAAGTATGGCATCAAAGTTTCTACGGATAATGGCTCTGCCATCCACGAGGCGGACGTGGTGGTGTTGTCGGTCAAACCGCAGCGGCTGACAGAAGTAATGAAGGGATTGAAGGGCATCCGCAGTGATGCGCTGGTTCTATCCATTATTGCAGGCGCGACCATCAAAAAGATCGGCAGCGGCCTGAAGCACAAAGCCATCGTCCGCTCGATGCCGAATACGCCGGGCCAGATTGGCGAAGGCATCACGGTCTGGACTGCGTCCAAAGAAGTGACTGAAGAGCAGCAAGAAATGGCGCGTGCTATCCTCGGCGCGTTAGGTGAGGAAGTTTTCGTAGAGGATGAAAATTACCTTGATATGGCCACCGCTTTATCTGGAACAGGCCCCGCCTATGTTTTCCTCTTCACCGAAGCCCTGATCGATGCGGGGGTGCACATGGGTTTCCCCCGCCGCATTGCCGAGCAATTGGTCTTGCAGACCATCAAAGGTTCCGCTTCATTCTATCAAGGCGCGGCCAGTCACCCCGCCTCCCTGCGGAATCAAGTCACATCCCCGGGCGGGACATCTGCTGAGGCATTGTATTATCTGGAGAAAGCAGGCTTCCGTACTGCCATTTCGCGCGCGGTCTGGGCAGCGTATCAACGGTCATTGGAGTTGGGCAAGGAAAAGCCCGGTCACATTGACACAGATGAGGAGAAGTGAAGTTTGACTCTCTGTTAAAAAAGGAAATAGTTGTTCTTTGCATTCGTAATGTGGGGGGTTAAACAAAACAGCCATAATCCATCACGCTGTAAGTGGACAATTCTTGTCGTATAATGTCTTAAATCAAAGGAGATAAATGACCCAATCTCAGGCTGCGCCGTTCCAGCGAAGCCGTTTGGTTCCAACAATTCTTCTCGCTGCGACCTGTCTGCTCATTGCAGGGGCAGTGTTTTTCTACTTGCAAGTTCCAGATCTTTCCAGGCAATTACCTCCTAACGCAGTTCCAATCCTTGTAACTCTCAGCGCGCCAACCAGTGGAGAATTGGTTGGGCTTAATTTTTTCACAATTATTGAAGCCCAGGCCCTGGGGATAAAGCCGATTATATCAATGGAATTATGGATTGATGGAACGCCCATGCAAGCCGGGACACCAATCGCAGGATCGAATTCAAACTTGTACCGCGCGTCCTGGGTTTGGACTCCGGACAGGGAAGGCAATCACACTCTTCTGATTCGAGCGAAGGATGCCGACCAGCATGTCGGCACATCAAATATCGTTCGCGTCACTGTTTCCAAACAGGCAAACCAGGGGTTTGAAATTGATTACCAGCCCCAGCCTGAGGAAACGGTAGATTCTATTGCAGAGAATCTTGAGATCCGCTCCGAAGAAATCCTTGAATTAAATCCTCAGATCACGCCCGATCAGCCTCTTGATCCATCTCAGACATTGACCATCCCAATTGAATTTCCGGAGTTGAATATCAACCCCGGTGCCCCTCTTGTATCGGGCCAACCTCCATCGGGTCCCAGCCAACCGGCTTCGCCGCCATCCAGTCCGTTTCAATTCTGGCTCAGTAAAAACTTCTCTCCGATACAACCGGAGCTGCCTGCGGCCCCCAACCTCTATGTGAATCCCGGTGATTGCGCCGCAGAGATTTCAATCGGTTCCCAATCGGAGAATGAGGATGGATTTTTCTTATATCGTCTTGCGCCAAACAGTTCGGTCTTCAAGCGTATTCAAACCTTTGGCCCAGCCGACGGCGCAGCGCAGGTAACCTACGAAGATGCGGGCTTGTCTGGAAATTTTGAATATTACGTTTCAGCGTTTAGCACGGCAGGCGAATCACCCAGCAATATTGTCAGCGTGGAGGTCAGCGGTACGGCGTGCCCCGCCGCCAGGTGGTCAACCCTGCAATTGGAAAACCCGACGTTGATTACATCACTGCCAGTGGACAAATCCTATTGTTACGCCTCAGGGAGCGGTGGACCCTGGGCACGAGTTCCCTCAGCCCCAAACGCGTACTTGTTTCCGGAGGGCGGACAATTCGATCTAAGTCAGGAGCTGAATGCATTGGGATCGCCAATTGAGGGCCTCTCTCCATCAATTGAAATGGAGTGTTGGGGCTGGCAGGGAGACACGCTCACCTTCCTGGGAAGAGGCCGGCAGGATTACGACAGTGACGCTCAGACCCCATCAGAACTCCAACTGGCGGGAGATCATTTCCAGGTCACCAGTCAGGTGGCGAGCCGAACGGAGCCTATTTATTCCAAGGCTCCGCCAAGCCTTGTGATTTCACCTCCATCCAATTTCCACACGACCCAGGATCCAGCAGAGTGCAACAGCCATTCGGGCATCCCAGTGTTCGGCCCTCTCATTTGCGCCGCTCTGATAGACCAGCACGAAGAGCTGGTATTCGTCTGGGATTGGCCAAGCAATTCGTGCCCGGCAGGACAGGAGTGTGCCTTCGTAAACAATATTGACGGCTATCGCATTTACGGGTTCCCAGCTGAGTATCCTGGAGGCGCGCCCATAGAGTTGATGGCGACCGTTTCAAGCCAGGAGCAGACTGTCACTGGATTCAGCTTTACCACATTGGTGATCCAGGTAGAGTCGGGAATTTTCATTCCCGGACTTGAAGATGAGTATGCTGTCTATGAATTTTGCTATTATGCGACCGCTTTCCTCGACGGAAATGAGTCTGCGCCCAGTGAGACAATCTGTCCTGATGTTCCGCAGGAATTAAATTTCTTCCCAACAACGACCCCTGTCGTACCCGCTGCGCAGACACTTGTGATCCCGGGCGATAATCTTTCGACATGGGAGGGAACACACTACGACCTGAACGGTAACACGCTCTGCCCCTTTTCTCACCACAACGGCATATGGGGAACCTTAGCAGGGGATGCGATTCCTGATGGAACCGTATCCGTCGGTTATCTGCACAAGCGTTCCGGAACTGTATGTGATAAGTTAATTTCGGTTTTTTTCCGAGGGCAGATTGGAGATTTTTCAATACTCTCGCTTAAGGGAAAAACTGTTGAACGGGCCACCTTGTCGTACAGCTTATTAAACACAGCAGCTGGTGACATCGAGGAAGAGACGTTTGATAAGAATCAATCCTGTGCCGCTGCGCTCATGCTGTACGAGGTTTCAGCCGGCGATGAATGGCTGGGTGTCGTGCCGCCCTTGCAAACTTTATCTTCTGCTCCAGATCCGCAAACAAACATCGACATAACGCAGTTGATTGCGGAGAAGGTGGCGGAAGGTAATGACACCGATGCCTTTGAGAGCGTTAGATTCATTCTAACAAGTAATAGTGAAGCCCTTCCAAACGATGACAACTTGTGTATTTCCAACTATGGGAATTTTGAATTGATCGTAAGCTATCACTAGGAGCGCCATGAGATGTTCACTGCTCTATTTGCTGATGTTGTCGTTGGCAATGGGTACCTTGGGGTGTAATCTGCCGCTGCAATCAAGTGTAACCATCGGACCCCGTTCGTGGATCGACGCCCCGCAGGATGAAAGCACCATTCCGCTCGCCCCATACAAGATTGTTTCCCACGCAAGTGACCTTGGTGGAATTTCCCAGATTGAATTTTATGTCGATGGAGACTTGCTCGCCACAGTACCAAGTTCAAATACAAGCGCCAGCCTGGTCACAACAGAGCAAATGTGGGCGCCGCCGCTACCTGGTACATATCAATTGCAATCACGAGCCAAAAACAACGGGGGAGTCTGGGGTGAGTATGCGATGGTCACTGTCAACGTTGAAGGTGAGCAAACCGTTACGCCAACTCTTACAGAGTCACCTACTTCTGAAAGTACATCAACCCCAACTCTGACACCCACATCTACACCAACGCCAACGGCCAGCAATCCCACCTTTACACTCACCAAAAATGCATTTTGCCGTAAGGGCCCCGGTACTTCTTTCACTGACGTAACGGGAATTCCAATTGGGGAAACAGTGGATATTCAGGGAGTCAGCGCGGACCGCAATTGGTATTTCATTCTCTGGCAACCCCATAGTGTGAAATGTTGGGTTGCGGTGAACACCGGTCAGCCTGGTGGCAACTTGCAAGGCGTCCCGGTTCTGGCATCGCCAAATACGCCTGTGCCGGTTGAAGTACCAACCGAAGTTCCAACAGCTACTTCGTTAAAACCATAATGCCGAGAGTCAATATGCTGATATGCCTTCTGTCGCAGGCATATCACATCTTTCCCTTTCCAACAATAAACGCGGATGGGTTAAAATCCATCTGCGTTTATTTGTTTACTATTCCCTGCCAAACCCTGCAAATTAATTGAAGAAAAATGAAACCGCCCAGACAAATCGAAACTGAACGTCTCATCCTCCGCAAGCCTCGCATGGAAGATGCGCCCATCCTTTTCACTGCATACATGCAAGACCCGGAAGTGACGCGTTATACAACCTGGCGTCCACATCAGTATTTGCAAGAGGTGGATGATTTCATCAGGAATTGCATTTTGGCATGGGAGAAGGAAGTTCGTTTTCCTTGCGTCATCACGCTCAAGGGACAGGAAGAACCGTTCGGAATGATCGACTTTCATATCAAAGGCTGCACGGTTGGGTTGGGATATGTCATTGCCCGTTCTCATCAACGCAAAGGGTATGCGACTGAGGCTACACGCGCCATCATTGACTGGGCTTTCCAACAGCCTTCACTTTATCGGGTCAATGCTTCAACGGATGTGGAGAATCTTGCTTCGGCGCGCGTTATGGAAAAGGCTGGCATGCAGCGCGAGGGACTGTTGCGGAAATATATTGTCCACCCGAACATTAGTGATGTGCCGAGAGATAGTTATATTTACGCGATTGTGAAATGACCCACCCGCCTAATAAGAAGAAAAATGAAACCACCTGAAGAAATCAAAACCGAACGACTCATTCTCCGCAAACCGCGCATGGAGGATGCGTCCGCTGTCTTCGCGGGCTGGGTGCAGGATTCGGATGTAACCTATTTTCTCACCTGGCTCCCCCATCAAAACATGGGGCAGACCCAATCCCTGCTCAGGAATGCAATTGCCGCCTGGGACGAGGGTACACGCTTTCCATATATGATCACACTTAAAGAAAGCGGAGCTGTCATTGGGATGATCGACCCGCGCATTGAAGTCCCTAAAGTAGGAATCGGATATGTAATGAACAGAGCTTATCAAAGCAAGGGTTACATGACCGAGGCCGCACGCGCCATTATTGACTGGGCATTCCAACAACCATCCATCTATCGCGTCTATGCCACAACGGATGTGGAGAACATCGCATCGCAAAGAGTTCTGGAAAAAGCGGGCATGCAGCGCGAGGGATTGCTACGAAAGTATATCGTCCATCCGAACATCAGCGACAAGCCAAGAGATAGTTATATGTATGCGATCGTGAAATAATCACCGATGCCTTCGTCTCGGAGGAGTTGGCCAAGGAAAAACAGAACACATTGATACGGATGAAGAGAAATGAAACCGCCCAGGCAAATCGAAACTGTACGTCTCATCCTGCGCAAGCCTCGCATGGAGGATACGCCTGCCGTCTTCTCTGGCTGGGTGCAAGATTCCGATGTAACACGTTATATGACCTGGCGTCCGCATAAAAATGTGAAAGAAACCTACGCTATTGTTGAACTCATGATTAAACTTTGGGATAAAGGGGAAGCTTATTCCTACGCAATTACTCTGAAAAATTCAGATTCCGTTATCGGAATGATCGCCATGCACCCTGATGGCTTCAAGGTTGGGGTTGGATACGTGCTGGCGCGTTCGTATTGGGGCAAAGGTTACGTGACGGAAGCCGCATTTGCAGTGACAAATTGGCTGATGGAACAACCAGATATTTACCGCATCTTTGCAACATGTGATGTGGAGAACCTTGCCTCAGCGCGAGTGATGGAAAAAGTGGGTATGATTCGAGAGGGAGTGTTGCGAAAATATGCACTCCACCCGAATATCAGCGATAAGCCGAGGGATAGTTATATGTACGCGATTGTGAAGTAAAGGCTAAATGTGTCACCCTGAAGGAGCGTTCGTTGCGACTGAAGGGTCTCTGACATTACGGGAGAGATGCTTCGCCACGCCTGCCTTGGCGGGCGGTGCCAGGGAAAAGCGGCTCAGCATGACACAACTTAGAGAGTGGGGGCAGGTTGCTTTATAATACGGGGCGTTCAAATCGAAAAAACTGGAAGCCATGTCACTCATCACTGTAAATTCACTCTCCAAATCATACGGCCCTACTGATATTTTCAGCGGGGTATCTTTCACTGTGTCCAAGGGCGCGCGCATGGCCATTGTTGGGCCGAACGGGATCGGCAAGACCACCCTCATGCGCATCCTGGTCGGCGTGGATGAGCCCACCTCAGGCACAGTATCCCGTTCACGCGGAGTCCGAATCGGATATTTGTCGCAGGAGGCGGATTTCCAAATGTCGGGCACGATCTGGTCGGCCTGCGAAGCCGTCTTCGAGCACTTCAAAGCGGAGCAGGAGGAATTGCATCGCCTTGAAGCGTTGATGTCTGACCCCTCCCAACTTGACGAAGTGATGGAACGTTACGGCAAATTGCAGGAGGATTTTGAGCGGCGCGGCGGTTACACCTACACCACCAAGATCCGCCAAGTGTTGACGGGTTTGGGATTTAGCGAAGCCGATTATCAACTCGATCTTGACCATCTCTCCGGCGGCCAGCGCACACGCGGGTTTCTCGCGCGCCTCCTGCTTGAGGACCCGGACCTGCTCCTGCTTGATGAGCCCACCAATCACCTCGACATTGCCGCCGTCGAATGGCTTGAAGGATATTTGAGTCAATGGGAAGGCGCGGCCATCATCATTTCGCATGACCGTTTCTTTTTGGATAAAGCCAGCAACATCATTTTGGAAATGTTCCCGGGCACAACAGAAACTTATCGCGGCAATTACAGTGCCTATCTTAAGCAGCGCGCCGAACGGATGGCGCGCCGTCAGGAAGTTTTCGAGAGCGAAAAAGAAAAGCTGCAAAAGGAAATGGAATACATCCGCAAGAATGTTGCGGGGCAGAATGTATTGCAGGCCAAAGGCAAACTCAAACGTCTCTCGCGCATTATTCAAGCCATCGAACAGATCGGCATGGAGGCCGCGCTCAAACAAAAATGGAGCGAGACCGCAGGCGAAGTTTCCGTTACCACCTCCATTCTCAGCGTGGAGGAAGCTGGCCGCCGCATCAATGGATTGCAGTCACCCGTGCGCCAATTGCCCAATTTGCATTTGCGTCTCAGTCAGGCCGGGCGCTCAGGCGATATGGTCATCCGCACTGAGAATCTCAAAGTGGGATTCTCGGATAAATTCTTGTTCTCATCACCCAACATTGACCTAAGACGCGGCGACTGTGCCGCATTGATCGGACCGAACGGCGCTGGCAAATCGACCTTCCTCAAAACGATCCTCGGTCAGATTCCGCCGTTAGCGGGTGAGGTGACTCTGGGAGAGAGTCTGCACATCGGGTATTTCGCCCAAGCGCACGAAAGCCTTAATCCAAAGAACAGCGTGATTGATGAAATCATTCATGCTACAAATTGGCTTCCACAAAAAGCACGCGAATATCTCGGCAAATATTTATTTTCCGGTGATGATGCTTTCAAGATGGTGTCCATGCTCTCCGGCGGTGAGCGCGGACGCCTCGCGCTGGCGAAACTCGCCTTGCAGGATACCAATCTTCTATTATTAGATGAACCCACCAACCATCTGGATATCCCTTCACAGGAAATCCTCGAAGCCGTGCTGGATGATTACGAAGGCACGATCCTGCTAGTCACGCATGACCGTTATCTCGTGGATGCCATCGCGACTCAAATTTGGGAGATCGACACAGACGAGTCGCATCTGATCATCTTCAAGGGTATCTATTCGCAATTGAAGGAAGAACGCGAAAAAGACCTCGCCCGCCGCGCCGCCGCACAAGCGGAACGTGAGGAAGAGGAGTCCCGCAAAAAATCGACGCCAAAGGCGAAGGCTGTGAATACACAAGAGGAAAGAAGAAAGAGGGCCCTTAAGCAGGAACTGGAAAATAAGATCGCCAAACTCGAAGCGCAGTTAGGTGAGATCAGCGAGCAGTTGGCACATCCACCCAAAGATGCGGGTGTGGTGATAAAGCTGGCGAAGGAATATGATAATGTCCAAAAAGAGATGGATGTAAAGCTGGCCGAGTGGGAAGGGTTGCAAGGGTAAAAATAATCAGTACTGGTAACTACTATCAGGAATGAACTGTAAATATTGCTTGTGTTGCTCATCCAATCTGTACGTTAATCGATGAATCATATAGGGACCTCCTGCACTATCGCGCGTGATTTGTATTCCCGTAAGGCGATTATCCAATTCTTTAATTGCGAATTCAATTCTCTTTTTTGTAAATTCGTCAAAACCAACAGTTAAAGTTCCATTATCTGATCTATCATCACCACCGTGAATGTTTATTCTAATTCCATCTTCTGGCAGAGTTTTTAAGTCATTCTGAAGGATTGAAAAATCATAATCACCCTTGTAATAAATCTCAATTAAACTTGGCGGTATCCATCGAAAACCCACCTCTAATTTTGTAGTCCCGATACCGTTTGTTCTAGGTTTAACCATAGTCATCCATTTCTCAATAAATTCACCTTGTCTAAACAGTAGGTAAGCACTAATATCCTTTGCAAAGAAAATTGTTTGCATATCGATATACTCAAAGCATTCCCTTACCAAAGCTGAGGAAGCTGTTGAAAATCCAGCCCCTATTACAATTTTTCCTCTTCTACTAAGCGATGCAACTGCTGGCACAAAATCTGCGTCGCCTGATAGGAGGTACGCAGTTTCCCAAGAATCCATTGTGTCAAATAAAGACACAATAAGAGATGCGTCAATGCCTTTTTCTGAATTTGAGGTTACTATTGTATTTCCGCCACATTTTTCACATTGAACAGTGAACGATTCTCTTTGTGTTCCCGGAATATTTACATCATGAGCTGTAACCCCTCGATGTTTGTTTATTCGATCAACAAATTGATTTAAATAATTTCCATCAATTCGTGCTTCTGAAGGGCCAAGGCGACCCGAGTAAAAGACCCGTGTGTTTGAACTGCTTCCAACAAGCACCTGTGTAAGAGTGTCAAAATCGAACCAATTCAGGAAATAGTCACGAACAATTTTCGGATCATAAATTCCAGATTTAATTAGTTGATTATAAAGATTGGGAAGATCAACAAAAACTGCATTTGTCATGGGATTATCCTTTTGCTACTTTGACCTTTTAACAATTATACGATATAAGAATTCAATGTCACACAAATTCTCAAATCCATTAGGCATTCATTTCAGCAAGAAGCATGAACAAAAGCGTAAAATCCAATTTTTAAATTGACTTTATGCAGGCTCAATAGTACTTATAAAAGATGAAAGCATTAGGAACCAACTTTCTTTTAGTTCTCATCCTTGTTGTTTTAATTCCATACCTTATCATCGCCGCCTTAATCTATTATTCATGGAGTCTATTTCTCTCCATTGCAATCTGGGCTGCGTGGGGTTTACGAGGGCGTCATATTCTATTCGTTTATTCGGACAGCCCGATCTGGTCAAGTTATATTGAAGATGAAATCCTTCCGCATATTGCAAAAACGGCGGTAGTCCTTAACTGGTCAGAAAGAAAAAAATGGAAAATTTCACTGGCGGTTCTGGCTTTCAAACTTTATGGCGGGAGCAGGAACTTTAATCCATTGGCGATCGTGTTTCATCCATTTCGCTTTCACAAAATATTTCGGTTTTATGAAGCCTTCAAAGAATTCAAGCATGGAAAGACTGAAAATCTTGATAAGATTAGAACAGACTTTCTTAAATTTATTAATTGAGAATCCAGGAGTATCGCATGAACAAACGCGCGAAATTCGATTTTGAAATTGACTTCACTAACGATGGCGGAATTCAGCGATAATGCAAAAAGTCATTCGTGCTTTTTCAATCCTGACATTTTTAGGCGGATTATCGGCGTTTGTGTATCTGGCGACTCTGCCCGGAGATACCCAAAACGGCGTCCTGAATTTGTCTCCCTTCCGCCTGCTGTCCCTGGCTGGGATATTGGCGGTTATCTGCTTTAGTGTTTTCATCTTCTTCAGGTTTAAATCCACTGAGAAAGTGACAAATCTGGTTGAATGGATAAAGAACTTTAGATTGGGAATATTTTTATCATTTGTCTTATTTGCTTTTCCCCTGACGTCCTGGGTTGCATTTCTTTATAGGGAAGTATTAATAACATTGTCCAATGAAGCAGTTTATGAGCGGCTTGCTCCGCTGATGCTGCTTGGGTCGCTGGTATGCATGCAGGCGGGAGTCGTTTTAGTACTACCCTTCCTCAGCGATAAAAAAGAAGATTCGCTCAAAAGCGTTTGGAAAACAGCATTGATTATTGCGGGGGCATTTGCTTCGATAGCGATTTTTATATCCATCACAGGAATTGGCTTCACTTTTGATAATGTTGGCCTCAATTGGGGACCCGCGGGAACCCCGTTGACGTTTGCTCAGGTCAATCTGGTTCTCTCGATTGGCTTTCTTCTTTCTTTTCCAATTTACATGATCGGCTCCAGAATCAAAGATAACTATTCTCGCTGGCTGTTAGTGTTGGATGTTGGAATCTTTTTGGCATTATGGGGGATGGCTGTCCTTCTTTGGTCGCATCAAACCATAAGCCCTTCCCATTTTGCGCCTGCCCCATCCGCCCCGAATTACGAATACTATCCATATTCAGATGCCTCCTTATTTGACAGAATGTCCTATCACTTGCTTTCAGGTGTTGGTTTTTCAGAAACATTGGTGCGCAGGCCTTTGTATGTGGGGCTGGTTGCCTTATTCCACAAAATCGGCGGGGTGGACTATGATGGAACCGTCTTTGTTCAAATCCTGTTCCTTGCGTTGATCCCCTCTTTTATATATTTGCTGACAACCAAACTGTCCAACCGTCTCGCTGGTTTCATGGCGGGAGGGCTTATCGTTTTGCGTGAAATGAATGCCATTGATCTCTCAGGGAAAATCGTTGTCTCGCACGCAAAATTGATCATGAGCGACCTGACAACGACTTTGGGAATCATTGTTTTTGTGTATGCCTGTATCATCCTGTTCATAAAACCAAGGCATGATAAATGGCTGCTGTTAATCATTGGCGGAGTCCTGGGCCTGCTGGCTTTGGTGCGGGCGCAATCATTGATCCTCGTGCCATTGATTCTCTTGCTTGCCCTGCTTCCTCAAAAAACGAGGAAGCCTCTGTTCATCAGTTCCGTGTTTATTCTTCTCGGACTTATTCTGGTTATCACTCCCTGGGCATGGCGAAACTGGAATAGTACCGGCACTCTTGCACTGGGTGACCCTGGCGAGAAGATGTTGATGGCGCGGAATTATTCATTAAGTCCCGTGGAATATCCACAGCCTTTGCCTGGGGAAACAACAGCAGAATTTTCAGACAGGCTTTCCCATGAAATACTTTCATTCATATTTGAGCATCCCGGGAACGTGGCTTTTTTCATCTCCAATCATTTCATGCACAGCCTTGCCACTAGTGCGGTTTATATTGCACCGGTCTACTCCACAGGTACACCTGAAGATCTCGTCAGCCAAAATCCGTTTTGGGGCATTTGGGATGGGTCATTGACCAGAGGCAACCTTCTCGCTTTGATGGGCAACCTTGCCATCCTTGCTTTTGGAATAAGTCTTGCGCAAAAGGATAACAAACTGGCTGGCTGGTATCCTTTGTTGGTTCTTGTGGTGTATCAGGCAGGAAATGCACTCGCTCGCACTTCGGGATGGAGATTTGCCCTCCCGGTGGATTGGATCACCCTGATGTATTTTTGCATCGCGCTCTCTTATCTGCCGTCCAAAATCGGCTTGTTGTTTGCGCGTCAATCCACAGGGCTTGTCGATGACCGACTGCCTAAAAAAACAATCTCCGTTTATCCAGCGGTATTTTTATTCCTGTTTTTTATGGGCGTTTCCGTCCCTCTTGCAGAACGGTTGATCCCCGCGCAGAATTTCGATCATTTGATGGATGAAACCAAAAGTGCCCTGATCGAAAAAAATATTCTAACGTCAGATCAATTCGCGCAATTCCTTGAACAGAAAAATGCCGTTTTCGTTTCAGGTATTGCACTTTATCCCCGTTATTACAAACCGGATGGAGGCATTTATCTGGCAGACATGCCCGAAGATTTCCGATATTTACATTTCTGGTTGATCAATGATGGTGATGCGCAAATTATTTTGCCCAGGGAAAAGCCGCCGGAGTTTTTCCCTCATGCATCCACTGTTTCAGTGATCGGTTGTGATGATGGCAATTTTATATCCGCCTGGGTTGTAGTTCTTAAAACAGAAGCTGGGGAGCAGGTGGTCCTTCAGGGACCAATTCAGCCATTTATATGTCCGTAAAAATATTGGGAGCATCCATGAATAAACGTGTTAAATTCGATTTTGAGATCGACTTCACCAACGGCGGCGGGATTCAAGGGCAGGATTTCCGCCTGGATATCGACGGGGATGATATTGAAGATAAAGCCCTCGCGGATTACCTCGTCAAAGACATGCAATTGCTGATGGTGGGTGAAGTGCGAATCCTCAATAAAAAGATCATCGCCGAGAAGCACAAGCGCCACCCAATCAATTTACAGAACGATGCCTCTTACATTGACTTGAGTCACGTTATCTACGATGGGTTAATTACCCATAAAGGATTGCCCGCCCCTATCATCTGTGACTATCTCAGCCGCGAAGCCTCACGCGAACGTTACGCCCCAGGCACGGAATTTCAAATTGGCAAGATCGAAATGGTGACGAATACAGGCACGTATGTGGATTGTCCATTTCACAGATATGACGACGGCAAGGACTTATCCGAAGTGACACTTGAGAGTTTTGTTGACATCGAAGGTATTGTCATCCGTGCGGATCATCGCAAAGGATTGGCTGTCACGGTGGAGGCCTTCAAAGGCAAAGAACTGCGCGGACGTGCGGTATTAGTCCACACGGGCTGGGATGAACATTGGGCAACTGATACGTATCTGGAGAATCATCCCTTCCTTACCGAGGATGCGGCTGTTTATTTGAAACAATGCGGAGTCAAACTCGTCGGCATCGACTCGATGAATATTGACGACACACGCGGCAAAGCGAGACCTGTCCACTCGACGTTACTGCGGGATGAAATTTTGATCGCTGAGCATTTGTGCAATCTGACGAACGTCCCTGATGAAGGGTTCACCTTTACAGCTGCACCGCCGAAATTCAAAGGGGCGGGCACCTTCCCCGTTCGTGCGTTTGCGAGGTTAAAGTAATTTCATCTTGAAAGTGCTATACTGATTTTGAGAAGGCCGTGTGGTCTTCTAATTGCAAGACTAAATGAGAAAGCCTTGCAGGAGGGAGAAATGCCCTGGGAAGATCAATTAAGGGGAAATTCTGTAGATTGGTTGCTTGAGCCCGAGTCGCCGGGAGTTCGTTACCTGGCGCTGCGCGACCTGGTGGGGCTGTCGAACGAAGATGTAGAGTTAAGATCCGCACGAAAGAGGGCACACAAAGAGGGCCCCATCGCGGATGTTCTATCCCATGTTGAAAAGGCGGGCTATTGGGTCAGAGCTGGGCCCGGTTACAACCCAAAATATCGCTCAACTGTCTGGTCTATCATTTTATTGGCCCAACTCGGCGCATCCGCCTATGAAGATACACGGATCGATCAGGCCTGCAAATATATGCTGAACCAACTGGCGGAAGGCGGCCAATTTACCACAACCTCATCCGGCGCACCTTCCGGTACCGTGGATTGTCTTCAAGGAAACCTCTGCTGGTCGCTTATGGAGTTAGGGTACGATCATCCGCGCTTGAAATCAGCCTATGAATGGATGGCGCGGACGGTCACTGGTGACGGGATCGCGCCAGTGGATGAGAAGGATGCGCAGGTCCGCTATTATGCATATAAGTGTGGTTCCACCTTTGCCTGTGGAGCAAATAATAAATTACCTTGCGCATGGGGCGGGTGCAAGGTCATGATGGCTTTCAGCAAATGGCCCGTCAGAAGGCGGACTCCATTGATCAAGAAGGCTATCAAACAAGGCGCGGATTTCTTTTTCAGTGTTGACCCTGCCACAGCAGAGTACCCAACCAGGCTTGGAGACAAACCCAGTAGAAATTGGTGGAAGTTTGGCTTTCCTGTATTTTATATTTCAGATATTCTGCAAATCGCCGAGGCTCTGGTTGGGCTGGGTTATGGAAAGGATAAGCGGTTAGCGAAGACCTTGAAGATCATCCGTGAAAAGCAGAATAAGCATGGGCGCTGGCTGATGGAATATGATTACAGCGGCAAGACCTGGGTAAGTTTCGGCGTGAAGAAAAAACCGAATAAATGGGTGACGCTGCGAGCCTTAAGAGTCTTGAAAGCAGTTTCCTGATCGGCATTAGAATTATCCCAATAAAACCTCGGCATTTTGGCCGAGGTTTTATTTAACGTGAATAATGGATAAAAAAATAGGGAATAGTCAGGATAACAAACCCAAATGAAAAACGGCAACCTAGAGACTGGTTGCCGTGCTAATTTAAGCTATTTTCCAGCCTTTTTCTTTTTGGCAGGCTTTCGCTTTTTCTCTTTTGGCTCTGGCTTTACTTTCAGAATTGCAGCTACTGCCTCTTTAAAGTTGAGAGGGAAAAGAGAAACGGGCTTTTCGTTTGTGATTTTCTTTTCTTCTTTCTTGGTCATTTTGCCAGTATACCCCAGCCGACTCTAAAATACAACCGAATGATATAATTTTGCAAAAAGAATGGCGGAAAGTGTTCTAGCACTTCCGCCAATAGCCAGCGTGGTTGCTCACGCGTGCATGGATAGATTATCATTTCTTGCCGCCTCTGTCAACCAGAGGCGGTTTTATTTTGGAGCACACAAGATGGTAATTCAAGTTGTGAGGGGCATCCCCCGAAAAGACGTCTATAGTCATTTAATGGCACTATGCAATAATAGCGAAGATTTTTCAATTTCAAAATACAAAGATCAAACAGACGAAGACTTGGAACGTTTAACAATCGCAGATGCAAAGGCAATGGCTAGCAACAAAAGAGGCTCGGCAAACAATTGTATTATCGGAACAGTACGTTTATTACCTAGTGGAGACGATACGACCATTCAATTTGTTGCCAAAGATGCTATTTCACATCAGGCGGTTATTAATCCAGAATTATGGCGGCGTTTTATTGATGAGGTCAACGACTATTTTTCTAATTTGCATAAAGCGGTGGAACACCAAGAGTCAAAAGATTTAGAAATTAATCGGGAAGAAATTCTAGATTTAGATTCCATTTTAAAGACGGTTACAGAAGACACAAATGC
Source organism: Candidatus Villigracilis sp. (assembly GCF_057083605.1). Taxonomy (NCBI): domain Bacteria; kingdom Bacillati; phylum Chloroflexota; class Anaerolineae; order Anaerolineales; family Candidatus Villigracilaceae; genus Candidatus Villigracilis; species Candidatus Villigracilis sp. Next base: position 16,677 of record NZ_JBXMTI010000104.1, read on the forward strand.
AGAAGTGTTAGATATGAGAAATGTTGGTATTGGTATTCAAGAAGCACTTAAAGAATTTGGGGAATCACTCAACGATTCGAGGGATTCAGTATATGGCCTTATTAGTGATTTTGCAAATCAAACTACGCTTCCAACATCAAAGTTACTACAAGATTTAGCAAGAGATATTTCTTCGACAAGAAATTTCGATTTTTCTATTCCATTGCATCGGGAAACCGAAATTACACAGTTAAACTCCGGA
>NZ_JBXMTI010000105.1:0-1869 GCF_057083605.1 Candidatus Villigracilis sp.
TCTCCTTCAGCGACTTGCCGTCACGCTTGCCCAGCAGGTCCCACAGCGCCATCTCCACGCCCGCCTTCGCCAAATGATGCCCGCGGATGCTCCCGACGCGCTGCTGAAAATCGTGCGCGTGCTTCACGTCCTGCCCCACGATCAGCGGTGCGATGAACTCCTTGAGGATGTGCCAGGCTGTACCGGTCGTTTCGTAGCTATACCCCGGCTCACGCGAGGCGACGCACTCGCCGTACCCGGTCAGCCCTTCGGCTTGCAAGGTGATGAGGATACACTGCCGCTCCGTCTCGCGCCCAAAGGACGTCTCGAACGGCGCCACCAACGGCATGGAAATGTGATGCAGGGTGAGGGAGTCGATTCTCATGCGGGTAAGTATAATACACTCGTCCAACGAGAGGATGGCGTATAATACCAGTGGAGGCTGTTATGGAAACTTTTACCGTTCAGGCTGTTTATGAAAAAGGCGTGTTGAAACCAAAGAGGAAATTGAACCTGCCCGAGCACAGTGTCGTGGAACTCAGGATTAAATCCACTCAAAGCCGAAAACAAAAAACTCCCTTCGCTACACTGATCGGAGTGTGGGAGCATTTACCTGAAAAGGACGCCTCCGCCCTGGATAAGGCACTCATTCGCACGCGGAAACGATCATCCGCCAAAATAAAGAAACTTGCAAAATCTGTGAAGTAAAGGGGAATTCTGCTTGTGACCATTTACATGGCGGATACACATAGCTTGCTCTGGGCATTCCATAAGCCGCGCAAATTGGGCGTCCAAGCCCGGCAGGCATTTGAAGAGGTCGCCAACGGCGAATCGAAACTGCTTATTCCGGTGATCGTTCTGGCAGAACTGATCTTCACCATTGAAAACAAACCTGTCCAAGCCGATCTGGATTTGATCCTTGAAGCGATTCAAAACAGCCCGAACATCGAGTTCATCGATTTTGATTACGAGACCGCCCTGCAATTACGCGACCTGACCGTCATCCCTGAAATGCACGACCGCATCATCGTAGCCGCCGCGATTGAAAATCAGGCCACCCTCATTACCTTTGACAAGACAATTACCGAGTCTGGCTTGGTGGGTGTGATCTGGTAGTGTAAATACAGCCAAACTTATAGAAAAACTCGCCTTGAAAAGTTTTCATAGGCGAGTTTTTGTTATCGAACCAACGGCATGGAGATGTGATGCAGGGTGAGGGAAGCGATTCTCATGCGGGTAAGTATAATACACTCGTATAGGTCACGAGTAAGGATACAGAATGCCAAGAATTTATTCGCCAAACCAGAGGCTTATCAGAAATGCATCTCTCCTTTTGCTTTGGATATTGATATCCTGTGCTCAGACGAAGACTACACCTACATCCACAACAATGACACCTACGACCGATATGCCAATACCGACAACAACCTCAATTCCGGCACAAGCACAATGTCCAACCGTATTTCCTGACGACAAACCACTTCCTTCTTTCTTGCAGCGGAGATACCCTCCTGCCATCATTTCGAAAGAAGAATATGACGATTCATTCCTTGATCCATATATGGGGGGCGTTCGAATTACAATTTCAGCAGATGGAATAGATCAGTCAATTCTCAGCAACAAGAGTAATGACCGAGGAAGCGTACTGCATGATAGGGTAACACCATTTCTTGACGGAATTCGGATTCCAAGAGATCAAGCCATTATAGGAGATGGGCTTACGCGGTCAGGTCCCTTTTATTTTAGGGAATAGTCAGGATAACAAACCCAATCAATTGAGATTGCTTTTGATGTCTTGAAAATAACGACGCCCCAATTGCCAGCTTTTGAACGTAGCAATTATCGCCATGATTGCCCACAATGCAATTTCAATTGGGTCAGGCAGAAGCC
>NZ_JBXMTI010000106.1:0-28127 GCF_057083605.1 Candidatus Villigracilis sp.
ATCCGCCAAAGTTAATGCACTCAATATGCTTGATTTAACCAATGACTTCGGGCAGTAGAGCGATTTATCGATCCACAGCGGAGGATAAGGTGGCTCGCAATTCTTCAATAACCAAAATTTAGCCTGCCCAACCCTGCCTGGAAATGATTTACCAATATGTCTCTGCCAAATCACCAATGCTTGAATGCAATAAGCCGTCTCTTCCGCAGTGGCTGTATCATAAAAGCCCCATGAACCATCAGCCCTTTGAGTGTCAAGAATCCATTGAATGGATTCCTGGCAAAGCTGGTCATCATAGCCTTTTGCAAGGATAATCAAATGAGCAGTTGTGTAATAGGGTGACACGTTCCATTTATCGAACCAGTATTTATCAGACTGACGCATCGAACGGATAAAATTGATCGCCTTTTGAACACTCGGGTGTGACTTCTCGTATCCTGCCTGCTTTAATGCGCCAAGTACGTGAATGTTCACATCCACCGACGGGTTTGCTTCATAATGAAAGCATCGAAACCATTTTTCTTCTTCATATTGCAGCACGGCAGCCAGTTCTGGCTTCCTTCCAAATTTCGAAAGAATCTCATAAGCAACACTGGTGTCATCGCCATCGGTTAACGTGAAGCTGTCAGAAAAACCTAATCCCTGCCCAGGCTGCCAGTGCTTTTCAAGGTAGTCCAAATGAGTATTACATATATCGGCAATCTCTTTGTTCTCCTGATATAGATTTGTAATGGAAAGGTTCCACAATACCCAGATACGCTCAAAAATTTCAATCGGCGATAAAGTTGGCGCCCCGCCGCCGCGCGAACTGACAATTGGCGAGAGATAGTCTAAAGCGCTTTTATTTCCGGGGTCAACGTATAATGCGAAATGAGCAGTTGCGGACGGGCTGTTTCCTACAGAACCATTTTTCTCTTGCAGGTTTTCCACATCCAACAAGTCCAATTTATCTTTCCCGGTCATTTCTGCAGAATGAGCAACTGTGATAAAGCGCGACACTTTAATACCCGCCAATTTTTTCATCTTTAATTCGCGCATATGCACTAGTTTGCCGAGAATTCGCTCTTTCTGCTGTTTGATAATCCCTAATTTCTCTGCTTCGGCTACCAGGGTAGGTGCAATGACTTCAAACCCAACGGTTGCGCCATTCGGATCCAATTGAAGCCTCTGCGTGGCATCAGATGTTAATCTGTCCAATGCCTCCAGGCCTTGATAGATCCTTAGCTTATCCTGCTGGCGCCGCCCCCTATAATTTAGAGCGATCATGGCCGACAACGTGCAAATGATTCGATCATGATAGTGCATCGGGAATGCCGCTCCCCAGGAACCATCCTCAAGCTGATGATCGCAGACCCACTCCAATGCCTGGTTGCTCATTTCTGGGTCAATATCTTTTAATCTGGCTATCCAGGCGGTATCATAAGATGTACTGGACATATTATTGCCTGTCCCGATCTTCTTAAGTAAATCAATAAAAGTTTCCATTGTAATGATCCCAGTGTTTGATTGTTTTTATTAATTCGGCTTTGCATACCAAATGTCATCGAGAATGTGCCCAACTCCCAGGGCAGTGTCACGCTTGTCCACGTAAAACTTTCTCATTGATTCAAAGGCATTCCCGGACATTTTGGAATAATCGGGTTCGGGCAAGGGGCGCAGAAAAATATGATCGTATAGTATCTTCCTCAACAATGTTTGCGTCATATAAAGCGAAGGGGCAATTGTAAAATATAAACTTTCCTCGCCCCAATTCAACATGGGGTAATCAAAAACAGTAAATTTCTCAAAGCCTATAAAAAGATCAGCTTTTTCAATATATTCACCATAATAGGCTTCGATCAACTCCTGCCTGGTCGGCATCCTGTTGTTGACCTTGTAATATTGGATCGAAAGCTCCGATATGGTTTGTGTGGCATCATTGGCAAAAACGCCATAAAAAAGACGGTGCTTTTTGTTTGAAGAGGTTTGTTCCGTTACAGCATCAAACGAGTTTGTAATTGATTCATATTTGGCAGGCTTGAATTCCTTTCGATAATCCCCATAGAAGTGAACGCGGATATCATATTCTTTGTAAAATGATATGAACTCGGGGTGTTCAGCCAGTAAACCCATACTTGCGCCGATTTGAGACATGTATTCTTCGCCGCGTTTCAGGATTTCACTTCCAAAAACAGGCGCAATCACCGTTTCTATGCCGTGATCAAACAACAGTTTAAAGGTATGAATATATCCTTTTGTGGTTTCCTCAATATACGATTGAGGGTCTTGCCTTGCGCCATTTCCATGCTCCAACAAAAACCAGCGGCGAGTGCCATTAAAAGGGAATACACAAACTTGCTGACCAAATGAACGAATAAGTTCGGCTATTTTTTGGTCAGGAAGTTCCAGAAATTGTTCCAATGAAATAGATACCATAAATCACATCCTCCGTAGCTTCGGAACAAATCGCGGGATGCGAGTCATATATGCCATATAGTTCAGTACAGTACTATTAGGTAATAATTCTTCCACGAAGAACGCCGTGACAATGATCGCGAGAGCTACTGTAAGAGCAACACCCTGTATCATGGTCTTCTCCCTATTGGTTATATTGAGGTGTAATAAATGGAACCAGCATATCCATGACCTGTAAATATTCCATCCAACCGGGATAGAGTGCAAAGTCGGACGGACGGAAGGTCTCAGCAGGATAGATGGTCTTGACTCTGAGGAAGTTGTATAAGGCCCGTTGTTCAGCCGTAGCAACTTCCAGGTCTGCAAGTGAGGCGGGAATTTGATGATGACGACGGTTGGATTGGACATGCGCGGCCATCGCATCAGCACGATGATCGTTTTCCAATGTTTTGATTGCACATTGTTGATCTAGAAAATTGCTGAGGCGGGAACATTCCTGTGAAGGATTTTGGATCAACTGGTCATATGAAATAAATATCTTGCGCGGGCTGTTTTGTGTGAAGTTGAGGATATTCAACATGCAGAACTGCCAATAAGCAAGCCCGGCGGATAATGGGGTATTTTCCGGTGTAAGGCCTTCCATTTTCGCACCGGATAAAATCGTCTCAACGGGATGGCGGACTGGGATCACATAGACTGCATCCTTACAAACATCGGACCAAAATGGAAGGGTAAGCGGAAGGCGGGGGTCTTTCCACGCCCAGGCGGACAGGTTTTGTTCGAGCGCCTCCGCATCCATCCCCTGCAAAACTTTTTCGGCACGCAGTTTTAATTCCTTATCCTTGGCCTTTTCTACCAACACATCCACAGCTGTGGGAACCCTGCTGTTATTGTTTAGCAATTCATCATTGATTTTTTGCAGGCCGATATGTTCAAGATAACCATACTCATCTTCGAATAGATCATCCTTGCGCCCAATATATGCGCCCCATTCCTGGACGAGCCTGGTGGTGAGAGATGTTCCACTCCGATAAATTCCGCAAACAATAATACGATGAGGCATCTGGTACACAATCTCCGATTTTTATTAGGTCAACCAATTTACTATTTTTTGCATCAACGGCGGGATGGGCGCAAATACAAACACGCCGTTGTCTTCAAGCTCAAATCCTAATTTTTGTTTTATGTCATACGCCCCACTCCCCCAACGGAGTAGGCGCACTTTATCATCTAACGCTATTTTGATGCTTTCATAAACAAGCATCAGATAAACATAAGGCGTATTGTGTAAACGACCGAGCGCGCTGGTCATCTGGGCATCATTATCTTCCAGTAACAATCCGCACCCAACCAGCTTATCCTTAGCTGTGACGGTTAGGAGGGTTCCACCTACCATTTCCATGGATTGCAGCATATTGCCCACCCACGGATTTAGAGGCGCACCATGCCGCTTTTCCATATTGCGAATTAAAGGAAGGAGTTCCTTTATATCGTTTGCGCGAGTGCTGCGGTTGACCTTGATCTCAAGTTTTTCCGACTCGCGCAGAGTGCGTTTGTAATGCTGACGATCTTTTTTGTTGCCATTGGCAAGGTAATCATCAAAATTTTGCCAGCGGTTTTCCATAATCGTTCCTGGATGCGGCGCTTCCATAATGGAAAACTCCCGCGGCCAGCCTTGCTTATCCGCTTTGCCAAGATAATCAAAAATAAGGACTGAACATTTTCTTTGACTGCCCTGTTTTAAAGCCGCATCAATTAATAAAGAAAATATTGCACTTCGGTTTACAGCATCGGCAGAAATTATTATTCCTGAAGCATATGAAAGTGGTGAGCGGCAGATCAGTAGCGGCCACCGTTTCAATATCAATTTTAAAGGAGCGCGCCAAGCCCCGGTATATTGAGGAAGCGGTTCGTTGCGTATCACCCAGAGAGAGGCACGGCCCACCAGTTTTTCACCCTGATAAACCAGCAGATATATTGGTTCACAATCCGCCATTACCTGCTCGCCAAATTTATACCAGGTGTGGGTCTGAAAAGGACGCCCTGCGGAGAGAGTATTCCAATCCTCTACATTTACCTGTTCAATGCCACTTACAATTTGAATTGAAATATCTGAGCCGATATCCGAACTAGCCACTTTCATATTCTAATGTGGTTTTTTTTCTTTTTAATCACAGCTTTAAAGTTATCAAAAGTGTAAAGCTGTAACAATGCTGGATAATTTCCCCCGCTTCAATTGGCAATACGAATCACCCGGCTTTCCAAACTGCGTTTACCAGCTCAGGCAGAATCTCACCCGATTTACCGTGGAATGCAAAATCAGTTTTCGGTGTGAGTGGTGTCGGCTCGGCGTTGATTTCCACGATCAATGAGCCATGATTGCGAGCAGCGTGAGCCAATGCAGCGGCGGGTTGTACTACTCCAGAAGTTCCGATGGAGAAGAAAACCTGCGCTTCACGGGCCGCGCTGACAGCTGATTCCAATTCTGCGCGCGGAAGAGACTCCCCGAACCAGACAACATCCGGGCGCAGCAACCCATTACATCTTTCACAACGCGGCACGGATTCAGTATCATCGCCCCAGGTTTCGGTGAAGGTGCCACAGTCTGCACAGCGGACACGCAGAATGTTACCGTGTAACTCAAGTACATTTTTGCTACCCGCGAAACGGTGCAGACCGTCTACATTTTGGGTGATTAGCGTGAACTCAGGAATTTTCTTTTCCATTTCGACAATTGCATAATGTCCCGCATTGGGACGTACTCCCTTAATAGCTTCACGTCTCCATGCGTACCAATCCCATACCAGCTTGGGGTCACGGGCAAAGGCTTCAGGCGAGGCCAGATCCTGCGGTTTGTATTGTGCCCAAAGCCCGGATTGAGCATCTCTAAAAGTGCGGAGTCCGCTTTCTTGTGAGACCCCAGCTCCGGTCAAGATTGCGATGCGATCTGCCTTTGTCAGAAATCCAAGCAAATCGGGAGGAAAATCCATTATGGCTTCACACCAGTTGCCAGCGGAGTCGGAGTCGGGTTGCATTCCAGCATCGCAAGGCTTTCTTTGAAAATTGCGGTGCGTCCGATCTCACGGGCATTTACATCCACTGCAATCATTTGATATTCAACCCAGGGATTTCTAAACAGAACATCACCCTTCATTTGATCCGAAAATAATTCATGGATGAATGTGCCAGCACCCATCGGCTGTACGGTGAAACTTGTCCAGGCGCTTTTGGCGTCAGTGTTATTGCTCTTAAATCGAACAGATAAGTTTACATAAGCGGCAGCATTCGGGTCTGCCACCTGTATCGTGAATTTGACTGAATTGGGCTCACATTTTGTGCCCCGATAAAATTCTTTTGGGGAGACCAGCACAGAGATAAACCCCTGCATTTGTATGGTTGGAGTCGAGGTGGGTGGCGTGATAAATGCAATCGGCGTAAAGCCGTAAGTAGGCGTGGGGGTATCTGTTTGAAACGGCGTTGGGGATTTCACACCGCTCAGTGTAGGCGTTGTTGTAAATGTCAGCGTTGGAGTAACTGGCGTAGGACTTGGGACGGGAGTGTATGTTTTTGTGGGTGTAGAGCTCGGCGTGGAAGTTGATACCGGGCTTAGGATCAAATCACCCATGGAGCAGGAGGCTAACAGGATCGTACAAACGAGAAAGATGTAAATTTTTTTCATGGAATACCTTTGGGTGTGGGGATCGGACATCCTTTCAAGGGTTCATAACACATACAAGGCGAAAGGAATATGATTTCTGTATAAATCTGGGTACGCCCCACTTCCTCGCCTTCAATATTGACCGCCACCAATTGAAACCTGACCCACGATTCTTTATAGTGATTATGTCCTTCAAGTTCAGTGGCTTCCATAATATAGGAAAAGGACCCGTCACGATGACTGACCATGGTATTGCCTGAGGTCCAGGGTGTGTAATCTTCTTCTTTCACCGATTTGACCTGCGTAAAAATGTAGACAGTGATCGCCTCTTCGGGGTCCTCCACTTGCGCGAGGATGGTGGTCTTGTTTGGTGTACAGTCACCCCAGAATATTTTATTATCTGCCACAGAGACTAATGCAAAACCTGCGCCAGGCCGAAAAGTAGGCGGAGGGGCAAAAGCAATTGGCGAGGCAAAAGGGGTGACGGTATTCCCCCCGATAGATAGGATAATTGGAGCAACTGTCTCTGTTGGCAAGTCGGGGTCGCGTGTGGGAAAGCGCATGATTGTTGGTGTGGCAGTGGCGCGCGGCGTGGCGGTGGCTGTGGGCGTTTGCGTTGCCGTGGGTATCTTTGTTGCAGTGGATGTAGGAGTGGAGGTGGTTACGAACGGAAGATTCCCTGAACATCCCTGCAAAAAAATCACCAGCACCATTACGAGATATAACTTGCGCATATCAGACCTCTTTAAAGCTATGGGACTATGAAATCAACTCCCTCCATTTTACAACAAGTTGTTGAAGCAGTTCACAGGTTATCGTTCCATAAGTCATGCCACGGATTTCACAGATTTCACGGACGGATTAAAGAATCCGTGTTCATTTGTAAAATCCGTGGCAGATTTGTTTTTTATTACGCTGACGCGCCAGAGTAACTTCGCAACCCTATCTTCCAAATGGTACGTGCTACGAAGAATAGAAAAGAGGTCAAAGCCAATGCACCAAGCCAGGTTTGGAGTGTGAGGCGGCCAGTGAGAGCCTCGGCGGGAACGGTCACAGCGAATGCGACAGGGACGATGAAGGTAAGTCCAATCCGCAGCCAATTCGGGTAGATATCCACGGGCCAGCGACCAGCCGCATAAAGACCTTCAAAAAGATTCGCGATCTCGTGTACACGCACAAACCAAAATGCCGTGGTGGTGATCATCAACCAAAAGCAATAGATCATCACGGCTCCCATCACCAATGCGGTGATAAAACCAAGCACAGACCAAAGGCCAATGAGCCAGTTCATCTGCGCCAGCGCGATACCCATCACGATCATGCCAGTGAGCACATCCACCATTTGCCAAAGTCGGAATTCGCGCACGCTGACAAGCAATTGCGCGTCGGCGGGCTTGGTAAGAGCAAAGTCCAATTTACCTTCACGAATCTCTTCCATCAATCTTTCCATGTTGGGCTGAATTGCCGCGCGGATGACACCGCCCATGGCAATGAAAACGCCCATCACGGCCAGCAATTCGGACTTATTCCAGCCGCCCAATTCGGTGGTTTGGCTGAAGACGAGGTTCAAGCCAATCAAACCTGTAGCAAGCGCAATGAAAGTTTGCAGAATCTGAATATAAAAATTGGCGCGATATTGAAATTCGTTCAAGATGCCAATTCGTAAATAGTTGAAAGCAAGGCGAAACCCACGCATGTTAACCTCCCACCGCAGAGAACCTGCGGATGGCAACCTTCCAGATCAAGCTGAGGCAAATTACGCCAAACAAGATCCACGCCAGTTGCATGCCCAGCCCGCCAAGCAGTTCATTGGCAGTCATGTTCCCCACTAAGGCTTCAATCGGAAATCCGAATGCCCAGCGGAAGGGAAAGAACCATGCCAGCTTCTGCACCCACTCAGGCATGAGTGAAAGCGGCACAAGGCGGCCAGAAAGAATCAACTCTGCCGCAAAATAAAGCTCGAATAGGGCGCTCACACGTGTTGTCCAAAATGTGACCATGCCAAGCAGGGACAGAGTCATCGTGCGGATCAGATAGGCCATCCAAATCGCAAAGAAGAACACAACGCCTTGAAGCAGAGTCGGGTCTAATTCAGGTTTGAAGATGAGCGAAAGGATAAAAGCAAGCGGCAGCCACAGCAGGATCACTACCACTTTCCAGCCTGCGAAGTATGCCACGTCGCCATGCAATGGATGGATCGGGCGGAGCAGACTCATTGACAGTTGTCCCTCGCGAATGCGCCATTCCCAACCATAGGGTGTGAACACGATGTTCATGTTACGCACCAGAGTCCACACGATGTAATATGCGGCGAACGCGCCAGGTGTATATCCGCCCACCATGCCTCCCTGCTGACGTGCTACCGCCGACCACACCACCATGTAAATGACGGGCTCGGCGATCATGCCGATCATATAAAAATAATTGGCAACAGGATATTGAAGCTGCTCCAACACAGAGAGTTTCATGGTTGCGCGATAGTAGTCAAAATATCGCTTCATTCAGCCGCCTCCTTCTTCACCGCAAAAACGGATTCGATCACATCTTCAATCGGCGCGGCTTCAACGGTTAGATCCTCGACAGACAGGTCATTCAACAAGCGGGATGTAATGGCTGAGGTCTTTTCCTTCGGGACGCGAAGCACCATGCGCGCGCCGTCAGTTGATACCACTTCCCCATACTGACTCCAGTCTACAGTAGCGCTGTTCAAGGTAAAGCCAACAGTCTTGAACGCGGAGAATTTTTCGACCAGGGCGGAGAGGTCACCATCGAACAGAAGAGTCCCGTGATGAATGACGACAACACGTTTGCACAATGCTTCCACATCCGCCATGTAGTGACTGGTCAACAAGACAGTTGCACCGTAGCGTTTGTTATATTCCGCTATGAATGAGCGGATCCGCTTCTGCATGGTCACATCAAGGCCGAGGGTCGGCTCATCGAGAAAGAGAATCTTCGGCTTGTGAAGCAGGGCCCCAACGATCTCCATTTTCATGCGTTCCCCCAAAGACAAATTGCGAATAGGTTTTTGGACAAGCTCTTTTAGATCAAGCAATTCAATGAATTCGTCACGGGTACGCTTGAAATCGTCCATGGGGATGCTGTAGATAGCGCGCTGCAAATCGAAAGAGTCGAGCGCAGGCAGATCCCACGAAAGCTGGTTGCGATTGCCCATGACCAACGTGATCTGGCGTAAAAAATCGTGTGAGCGCTTGGCTGGTTCATAGCCAAGAACAGAGGTACTGCCAGAAGTTGGGTGCAAAAGTCCGCTGAGCATTTTGAGAGTGGTGGTTTTGCCAGCGCCGTTCGGCCCCAAAAAACCAACGACTTCGCCGGGCTGAATCTCAAATGAGATCTCATCCACAGCTTTGACAGTTTTGTAACGGCGTTTGATCAACCCCATGGCGGCGGCTTTCAGACCTGCTTCGCGTTCTGGAACTTGATAATGCTTTGCCAATTTCGTTATTGAAATTACTGAAGACATGCATTTCTCCTAATTTATGTTGTGGTTTTCTCGCCCTTTGGCAACAAAAAACCGCAGGGCACAAAGGCGCGCCTGCGGTATGGTGAAATGTAAATGTAATTACAAACCAAGTCCACTGGGAGGCACGCAAAAAAAGAATGAAGTTCCATTGTTTATTGTCATTTTCAGAGTACCTCCTTTCAGGGTAAATTTATTCGTCAGTTTATCATATTCAGAATTGAAGTGCAAGATAATGTTGACAAAAAAACATGGCTCTTGCAAAGTTGGGAGTTTCTTAACGCGAATTAGACGAATGTGCGAATAGGGCGAATAAACCCTGAACAAAAGGGTATGAGAAATCGGGAACGGCTATAATGCCTGTATGAAAAAACAGGAAATTGAACAGGAGTTGGAATCGACTTACTCAAGGGTTATTTCCCTGATTGAGTCGATCCCTGAATCGGATTACTCCCTTCCCACCAACAACCCCGCCTGGACTGTGGGAGATATGTTGTTCCACATTACGCTCGGGCCGCGCGCTTTGGCTTTTGAGATATGGATGATCATATACATGGGAGGATTATTTCAATTCGGGATGAGGCACTTCCCATCGAAAATGTTCAACCAGGTCAACGCCCGTTTTGGTCGGCAGGGAAAACGAATCAGCCGTCAGGGGTTGCTCAAGGCTTACGGGAAGGCGCACGCAGTTATCAGGTCCAGGTTGAAGCGGACGCGGGAGGAGCATCTCTCCAGATCGGTTGTGTATCCGCCTGAGTATGTGTCAGAACTTCAAGGCGAAGTCACGGTCGAGCGTCTTTTTCGGTATGTGACTGGGCATTTTGAGGTGCATGAGAAACAATTAAAAGCCCCGCTAACGATGGCGGATTGAGCAAAAATTCTCTGGTATAATTTTTCCCCGTGACTGGTCCTGCTCTACGGTTTACCCCAAAAGGGTGAGGCTGTGAGCACGGAGACCTGCTAGTGCGGTGATCTTACCGCCAATATCTTAGAAGAAAGGAAGCATACGTCATGCCACTCGCAAAAGAGGTCAAGACAAAGGCGATTGAAGATTTTCATCGCCACGAAAAGGATACTGGTTCGCCCGAAGTGCAGATCGCTATCCTGACGAACCGCATTACTCAGCTCACCGAGCACCTGCGGAACAACAAGCAGGATCAATCCTGCCGACGCGGTCTGCTCAAAATGGTTGGTTCTCGCCGACGCTTACTCACATATTTGCGTCAGAGCAATTATCAGAACTACCTGGCCGTTACCGAACGTTTGAACCTGCGCCGCAAGTAGTACGTCCGTGTTAAACCCTAAAGGTCTCCAAGACCTTTAGGGTCTTTGTTAACCCTCACTCTCCCGCGGGGAGAGGATGGAAGATGAAACCCGCAGTCAGGAATTGAATAGCGCGAACAACCTGGTTGTTCTCACTCTTCAGTCCCTGACCCGAGGCGGGAAAATCTGGAAGGCGGCGGAAATCCGTTGCGCCTATGCAGCAGCAAGCTGCTGCGCAGTCCAGAGTCAAAAATAGGAGACAAAATGAATTTTGAAGGTAAAAAGTATTCAGCCATTGTGGGCCATAGCACAATCACCATTGAGACTGGCCGTCTGGCTGGTCAGGCTGGCGGCGCATTGACCATCGGTATCGACGATGCTGTTGTGTTTGCATCTGCCACTATGGGCGGTGTGCGCGAAGGCATTGATTTCTTCCCACTCAGCGTGGAATATGAAGAAAGATTATACGCAGGCGGCAAGATCCCTGGGTCGTTCTTCCGACGTGAAGGACGTGCTTCAACCGAGTCGATTCTCACTGCGCGCCTCACAGACCGTCCGTTGCGTCCGCTATTCCAGGATGGAATGCGTAATGAAGTGCAAGTGATCATGTATTCGTTCTCATCCGATGGCATCAATCCGTTGGATATTCTGGCGATCAATGCCGCTTCGGCTGCGATCATGATCTCGGACATTCCCTGGGGCGGCCCGGTTGGTGCAGTGCGCATCGGACATGTGAACGGCGAGTTCGTGGTCAACCCAACCTTTGCTGAAATGGAAGTATCCGATCTCGACCTGAGGCTTGCCGGCACAAAAGACGCAATCCTGATGGTGGAGTGCGGCGCAAACGAAGTGCCCGAAGATATCATGGCGCAGGCATTGGATCTCGGTCACCAGGCCATTCAGCCGATCATTGAGTTGCAGCTTCAAATCACTGCCGAAATTGGCAAGCCCAAACGCGAAGTTACTCTCTACCTGCCCAGCGAAGAAACAAAGAAGAGAGTCTTTGACCGCGTGAGCGGCCCGATGAATGAATTGCTTGATAAGCCGCTTTCAAAAGTGGAGTTTTATTCGGGCATGGATAAGATAAAGGAAGAAGCACAACTTGAGCTTTGTTTCGTCCCTGAAGGCGCAGACGCCTCAGCCTACCTGACAGTTGCTTCGTTCAAAGAAGCCTTTGCCCAGGCTGAAATGGATGTTGTCCGTGAAAGAATCTTGAGCATGGGTAAACGCCCCGACGGCCGCAAGCCGACTGAGATCCGCCCGATCTGGTGCGATGTAGCTATATCACCCCGCGCACATGGGTCAGGTCTGTTCACTCGTGGCGAGACTCAGATTTTATCTTTCGCAACCCTCGCCACATTGAGCGAAGCGCAAGAGTTGGATAACCTTTCGCCCGTCAAAACTAGGCGCTACATGCACCACTATAACTTCCCGCCTTTCTCTACGGGTGAGGTAAAGCCTCTTCGTGGACAGAGCAGGCGCGAGGTGGGGCATGGAGCGTTGGCTGAGCGTGCGCTCGAACCTGTGATCCCTGCTGAAGAGTCATTCCCATATGCGATCCGGGTTGTGTCCGAGGCCTTGTCATCCAATGGATCCACATCCATGGGTTCCGTGTGCGGTTCGACACTGGCGTTGATGGATGCTGGCGTGCCGATCAAGGCTCCTGTTTCCGGTGTGGCAATGGGATTGATCACTGACTCAACTGGCCGTTATCAAATACTGACGGACATTCAGGGAACCGAAGACCACCTCGGCGACATGGATTTCAAAGTAGCTGGAACTGCGGCAGGCATCACCGCTCTGCAAATGGATATTAAGATCTCTGGCTTAAGCACAAAAATGATGAAGGAAGCTTTGGAACAGGCCCGCATAGCACGCATGTCCATTATGGATAAAATGCTGGCTGTCATCGCCGAGCCGCGCTCGGATCTGAAACCACATGCGCCGCGTATTATCACCGTGAAGATCCCTGTCGATAAGATCGGCGCGTTGATCGGCCCTGGCGGCAAGAACATCCGCGCGTTGCAGGAAGCAACGGGTGTCAAGATCGATATTGAAGAAGATGGCACGGTTTACATCGCATCCTCCGATGGCGTGGGCGCGAAGATCGCCCAGGAAAAAATAGAGGCACTAGGTGAGTCTGTGGTGATCGGTAATATTTACACAGGCAAGGTTGTGCGCGTGGAAGCCTTCGGCGCATTCGTAAACCTGTTGCCAGGTGTGGATGGACTGGTGCACATTTCACAGCTCGCAAGTGAGCGCGTCAACTCTGTGGAAGACGTGTGCGTGGTTGGTGATGAATTGACCGTGATGGTGACCGACATCGACCCGCAAGGCAAGATCCGCTTGTCACGTCAGGCTGTGCTCGAAGGCTGGTCTGCTGAGGAAGCGCGAGATAAAGATAAGGGCGGCTCACGCAGCGGCGGTGGCGGACGAGGTGGCCCACGCGGAGGCAGCGGCGGCGATAGAGGCGGACGGGGTGGAGATCGCGGCGGTGACCGCGGACGAAACGGCGGCGGGGATCGTAATCGAAGGTAAGCGAGTAAACATGTAGACTGGTAGACATGTAAACATAGAAGCGGACGAAGGAAATCTTCGTCCGCTTTTTATATCCCTACCCCCTCCGCCCTAGCGGGCACCTCCCCCAAATACGACAACGAAGTCCATACAAAAATGGTGTGTGTTTCGTTATCGTATTTGGGGGAGGCAGGTGGGGGTACTTTTTATGTTAAACTTTTCATCCCATGATTTCAAAACTCAAACTCTTATATACCCAATATCCACGCCAATACTGGTTGATGATCACGGGCATTATCATCAGTACGGCGGGCGGAAGTATGGTCTGGCCTTTCCTGCTCATTTATGCCAGCGGAAAACTTGACCTGCCCTTAAGCACCGTGGCCACGCTAATATCCATTAATGCGGGCACGGGGCTTTTTGCGTCATTCTTGGCAGGTGCATTGGCAGATAAGATCGGGCGCAAGGTTGTGATGGTCTTTAGCCTCGCTCTGAATGGGGTGGCTTACTTTTTCCTAATGCAGGCAGAGACATATCCGCAATTTATGGTGCTGATGGTTTTCATCGGCTTGTCGAATCCTTTATATCAAGTGGGAGCAGACGCCATGCTGGCAGATATGATCCCCTCTGAGCAACGGACGGATGCCTATGCTATCAATCGCATCGCCAGCAATTCCGCATTTGCAATGGGCCCAGCCATCGGCGGCTTTCTTGCATCCACTTCCTATAGCCTTGCTTTCTATGGCGCGGCGGTAGGTTTTATATCCTACAGTTTATTACTCCTTTTCCTCGCGCGTGAGACGTTGGACAAAACCCAAAGCAAGGATGAAATCCATTCTTTAGCCGAGCAGGTAAAAGCGGAGTCGGAACGAGGGCCGAATGGAACTCATCCAGAAGGTTATGGACGAGTCTTCCGCGACAAAGGCTATATGGCATTCGTCGGCCTGATCAGCATTGGGTTGATCGCGCCCACCCTGTTATGGATCCTCATGCCCGTTTATGCAAAAACAAACTTCGGCCTTCCAGAGGCGCAATACGGCTGGATCCCCACCACGAATGCGCTCATGTGCGTATTCATCCAATACAGTGTTACGCAGGCCACAAGAAAATATAAAACCCTGCCAGTTGCCGCAGCGGGCATGTTCATTTACGCCATCGGCGCAGGCAGCGTGGCGCTGATGAGCGGCTTCTGGGGATTCTGGCTCAGCATGGTCATTCTTACTTTTGGTGAACTCACCCTCATTCCAACTGCCAGCAAATACGTGGCAGATATTGCTCCCGCAGATTTGCGCGGCAGGTACATGAGCCTTTACTGGTTTGGCTGGGGCATGGCTCGCACACTTGCGCCGCTCATCGGCGGATTCCTGAACGATAACATCGCTCCACGTGCAATTTGGATCGGAGGTCTGCTAATTGGCTTGACCAGCGCCTTTGGACTCTTCCTACTGCCAATCATCACTAGGGCAAGGAGAGCGCTTCCCGCTTAATCTGCAAGCTGATTCGGTTTCAATGGGCCCGCTCCACAAGACGGGCTTTTTAATATCAAAATTGAATACTCTTATTCAAGTACAGAGTTGTATAATCAGTGAAATCAGGCCGTTTTCATCTTTTTATAGAGGTAGGTATCCATGCAAAAATTTCTGGTTTTCATACTGGCCTTCAGCGTTGCAACTTTTGCACTTGCTTCCGTTTCAGGACCTGCCAGTGCTGGCGCAAACACCCAGGAGAGCGGCTTGATCGCGCATGGTAAATACATTGCCTCGATTGCAGGATGCACATCCTGCCACACACCTGACAGGGCGGAATTTCAAAACCCGCAAACCCTTACGCTTGAACAAATACAGACGATTGCATTCCGCGGCAACGAGGCATTGGATAACGAAAAATTCCTGGCTGGCGGCCGCGCCTTTGACCTTGGGCCCGCAGGCGTGGTATTTACCCGCAACCTCACACCCGATGATGAAACAGGCCTCGGCACGTGGACTGACGAACAAGTAAAGCTGGCTATCAAAACTGGCGTGGACAAAGATGGCAAAACACTTTTCCCTGTAATGCCTTATCACGTTTACAACGGCATGGCAGATTCAGACCTTGAAGCTGTGCTGGCATTCGTGCGTTCGGTAGATGCCGTCAGCAATGAAGTGCCAGAGCGGACGGTTTCCACGGAAGGCATGCCCACCCCACCTTATACAGAAAACATCCCCTTGCCAGACCCATCCGATCTGGCTGCACGCGGCGCGTACCTGGTCAACAATATAACAGGCTGCACTGATTGTCACACGCCAATAGACCCAAATACGGGCGCACCCGTTCTGGAGAAATACCTTGCGGGCAGGCAGCCTTATGAAGGGCCCTGGGGGGTCGTCTACGGCGGCAACATTACACCTGATGTAGAAACAGGTATCGGTGATTGGACGGAAGAGGAGATCAAGCGCGCAATCGTCTCAGGCATTGGCAAGGATGGGCGCCGCCTGATCCTGATGCCGTGGTTTGCCTACTCCGCACTTAGCGGTGAGGATGCAGATGCGATTGTCTATTACCTCAAGAACGTGCTTCCCGCAGTGAAGAATGAAATCCCCTCCTCATCGTTGAACCCTGGGTTCGAGGTGATGGCCACAAATGCCGACCAACCACAGGAAAGCAACACATCCTGGCTGACATCTCCTTATGTTCTGGGTGCGGTGGGATTCATTGTTGCTTTAGCAGGGTTTGTGTTCTTTAGACGTAAGGCCAGGTAATTTTATGCACGCACTACAAAGATTGTTGAAAGAAAAATACCTGAACATTCAGGCCAAGCTGGTGTTCCCGCTCGCGGCTACCATCCTTTTGTTGGTATTGATCCTCTCGCCGCTTACCAACCAGATCATCAATAGCCGCATCGAGCAGGAAGCAGACCGCAGACTGGGCGAAATTGCTGACTCTGTGGGCGCGCTGATCGAAAACTCGGAGGTGCTGGCGCGCAACAATGCTGCGCTGTTAGCTGACCAGGCAGAAGTTACCAATGTTTTCGCTGACAGTTCTCTGGGTGAGGGTCTGGTACAAGTAAAAGAAGACCTTGGCCTTCAAGAACTATCTTTGTACACAGCAAAATTCAAGCAAGGTGACCAGGCTTACTTTTATGGCGGCCCTGCAGTGGCAAGAAGATTGCAGGTCAGTGAAGATGCGATCCGTATACGGGAAGGTTTGATCCTGACCGCCATTCAGGAGAAAAGAGTAGTGAGCGGTGTGGCAATCGCTCCGCAAGGCTCACAGGTGCTGGGTGTCGCACCGGTCTACTATTCGGATACAGGCATCGTGATCGGTGTTGTGCTGACCGCGTTTTATATGGACGAAGCCTTCGTTGAAAACATCAGCCAGATCATCGATACCGACATTGCCATCGTAAAAGATAATTCCGCCATCGTTTCCACGATAGACGAGGGGACAGACTATGAAAAACTGATCAACGAGGGCTGGCTGACCAGTGCCGAACTGCCCGCCATGAACGTCAATTACAGCGACGGCATGGAATACCGTATGTTGGGGCATCCACTGATCATTTCTGGGACTCAGCAGGGATCGGTTTTGGTGACACAACCAATCGACCAGCTATTCACTTTAAACCGCAGCATCCAAATCATTTTGTACACGGTGACAGGCATATTCGCGCTGACTGCACTGTGGTTCTGGATCGCGGCCTTCCTGACCTTTACCCGTCCGCTTATTCGATTGACGGAAGCCACCACATCCATCAGCAAGGGTGACCTCAACCAGCACGTGACCCCAACTTATATTGTCTTCAAAGATGAGATCACCGTCTTGAGCGAGAACTTCAACACCATGACCGATCACCTGAATGAGCTTTACACCAGCCTCGAGGAAAGAGTCAGGCTCAGGACGCAGGAGTTGGCCGAGGCGCGGGATGAAGCGGTGGAGGCTAATAAGTCCAAATCGGAATTTGTATCCGTCGTGTCGCATGAACTTAAACTACCGATGACATCCATCAAGGGTTATAGTGACCTGATGCTTTCGGGAGCAACAGGCTCGTTGAATGAAAATCAATCCAACTTCCTGACGACGATCCGTAATAACGTCAACCGCATGGCTACGCTCGTATCGGACCTGGCGGATATTTCGCGCATCGAAAGTGGGAACCTGCGCCTCGAGCCGCGCTCTGTGCCCGTGTGGGACGTGATCGACGAAGTGGTGACGCTCACAAAAACACAGATCGAACAAAAGAAGCAAAGCCTTAATGTGGACATTGCATCTGAACTGCCGAAATCGTGGTGTGACCGCAACCGCCTGGCTCAGATCATGACGAACCTGATCAGCAACGCGAATAAGTACACTCCTGAAGGCGGCGAGATCATGGTGCAAGCCATCCGCATCGACGGAATGGTGCAGATCAAAGTGCAGGATAACGGGCTGGGCATGACGCAGGAAGACCAGGAAAAACTATTCAGTAAATTCTTCCGCTCGGCAGATGATAAGATCCGGGAGGCGCCTGGCACCGGGCTGGGATTAAGTATCACGAAAAATTTGATCGAATTGCAGGGAGGTAAGGTCTGGTTTGAAAGCGAGTATCGGAAAGGGACCGCTTTCTACTTCACTGTGCCTGTCCATAGCGAGCAGGGTGCGCAGTCAACTGTAGTTAATTGAAAACTCAACTTAGTGTCATTCTGCCTGCACCGTGCGCAGGCACGCGTGAGCGACAGCGACACTTGCGCCGCGCGCTAGTGCGGTGAGAATCTCTGAGACTATCGTAGAGACCCTTACCCTACGGGCACGATGTCGCTATCGCTCACATCGTCCCGATGTCCTTCGGGAGGGAATCACGATTTATTGCAGAAAATCAGGGAATAATAGCTTTACTGCTTGCCAAAACCGCCACACCTGAGCAGGAGAAAGCTATTGGGAATCAAACAGGCGGGCGGGTCTTCCTCTTCCTGCACACCGATGATTTCTGGCGCGATTACAACGAAATGAGATCGCGCAGGGTTGAATTTATGGGTGAGCCAAGAAATGAAGAATCCGGCACTGTGGCTGTATTCTTAGTCTTGCATGGAAATAAGTAGGATTTGCTGGGGTTGACGTAAATCTATATCGTTTTGTTGCCTATTTTGAGAGTAGGGGCGTATAATGAGCATAGAGGTGCTCATCCTATAAGGGGATTTATAGAAATCCGTCTGGTTAAATCATTGTTAGGTGGTTAGTAAAGGTTGCCAATAAAGATAATGAAGAACAATGTAATTGATAAGCTTTCCGACGCTTTCCCTACAATCAACAAAATCATTGCGGGATTACTCGCTATTTATTCTCTTGGCACTGGGATTTACAAGGGAATTACCAGCGATACAACATCTGAACTATTCGGCTGGTCGGCGATTGGATTTGTTGGTGCATTACTTATGTTGCTCATTTTCCTTGCTTTAGATTTTGGGTTGATTGTCTGGGACAAATCAACGGGTTGGCTGGCAAAACACATAAGAAAGTATCCATACATAAGAATCTGGATTATCTTCCCTAATATTCTATTTGCAATTTACGCTGCCTACCTTGTACTTAAATTCTTAGATACTGACGTGTCATTAAGAATTTTTATCAGCGTATATCTTATCTGGTTTCTACCGGCTGCAATAATATCTCTTATTCGCGACGACTTAAGCAAAGAACGTGCAAGGTTGTCCCAAAAAGTTACTAGAGAGATTCGGATTCAGAATCCGCAAGCCGCTATCGAAAATGCATTCACTCATTTTGAAGACCATTTGCTTAAGCGGGTATTAGGCGACTCTAAATTATATGGGAATAGATTAATAAAAACAGCATACGAAGGAGATAAAAGTAAGCTTGTTTATAAGTCTGATGGAAAAGATTACACCGCGCATCTTAATAATTTGATGTCAGGAGCATATTCAATTTTTCGGAATCCACGCCATCACAAAATTATTGAAGACGACGAGCAAAAAGCACAAGCAATCATTTCTTTAGTTGAATTACTAATAGAGTTTGTTGACACTTCGGAAGAGCGAGAAAATAAACAAGAAAACGAGTCTGAAAGCTCATCGTAAATCGCGTTTGTAAACTTAATTCAAGGGAGAATCAACTCATGGCTAATGAATATGAAAGATTGATAGTCTCGGTCTGGCTTCCATTGGGAATTAACAATCTCCGTATCCTATCCGAAAAGATAAAAAACCATTTAAAGACGAACCAAAAGAAACTTCGATTTACAAGTTGGGATGGTCGGGTCCAACTTAAAGACCATTATCTTAGTTTTGTCCTTCGATTTAACTCCCGCTATGAAAAGCTCACCCCGGCTATTCTGGTATTGGAGGCTTATTACTATGGCTGGGGGTACATAGAATATTCGCTTACCTTAGAAAATCACCAGGGCATCAAAAAGACATTGACTCCGAATTTCGTCAACGAAAATATGCATTCTTTACTTGAAAAGACTGTCGATATAGTTGGGGGAACTCTTTTAGAACATCAGCAAAATTATTTGAGCAATGTGCTATTTGGTAACGGCGTTTTAAGCATTGAAACCTATTTAGAGGCGGCAAAGAATAATCAACTTAAGAATGGTATCATGGATGGCGCGAGTGACGAAGAGATAAGACAAGGATTTCGTTTTGAAGTCAATCAACTAGAAGCAATTACAGCGACTGAGATCTCAAGTCGACGAGATAACGATATTCTTGTTAAGACCTGCCTACTAAACCGCTCTGATTCCTTACAAGCCCCGGTTGCGTATGATGATATTGATGGCGATTTTGGCGCATTTACTGAAAATTACCCAAAACAATATTTAAAAGGAAGGCACAGATCATCATTAATAATCCTAAAAAGCGGCTTGGATTTTAATCAAAATATAACAAAGTTAGTTTGCAGTACCAATAGCATCATTCGTTTCTTGCGCCTCCTTATCAACGTAATGGTCACAACAAGAAAGCAATTGTCCCTATTGAGCCAAGCGTTATTGCAGAGGCGAGGAATAAAATTCGGAAATGAAATTTCGAAATTGGTGAGCGAAGCGCAACAAGAACACTTGCAGGGATATGCCTATTATCTTATATCAAGAATTCCGCTGCTTGAAGAAGTCGGTTTAAGTGCAAAAGAGGCTCAAGAAAAAGTGAGCGCCTGGTTACATTCAATTTCACCAAACATAGATAGCGAAATGCAGGAAGAATTATTACAGTCAACAGAATATATGGATGAGTTGGTGTACACCGCCAAGAGGATAATAGACGGATTAAAAGATGAGATAAAAAGCGTAAGAGATTTGATAGGAATCTATGATGAAGAAGAAGCTTATAGCGTCTCAACCAGAATCGAGGCGATATTAAATGCAATTCGTGAGATTCAAGACAGTATTCAAAAATCATCATATTCGCAAGCAGCAATGCAGAAACGTTCTTTGGAAAGCCAATTTATCCAGAGTGAGCTCGCACGCAGCAGTGAGCTCCGTCAAAGAACTGGGCGTACAATTACACAACTTACAGGAGCAATCGCAATAGCAGGTTTGCTTTCAACTGCACTTAAGAGTCCTATTGATTCAATTCTTGCCCTTGCACAATTCTCGAGTGCGGCAGTAAATGTTACGAACGCGACGTTTCCATTAGCACTAGGTCTATTGGGATGGTTTGTTGTAGGCAACTTTTTATCTCAGTCAAAAAGGTACGGCGATATTGTCGAAGTTACAATTCCCTTACGCAATCAAATATTCGGTGAAAAGGAACTCATCGAAAAGCGTTTTAGGGACGATGAACGCAAGATATCCGAAAAGCATCTAAATAGATTTCGAGTTGAAGGAAATACTCATCGAGTTACTTGGGAGGATGAAATTTCGGGATCATCAAACAAGGTTTTTGCAACTATAGAATATGCGCGAATACTTGGAAACACTCATCTCACATCTTTGATGATGTCTGCTGAAAAATCTGAGGATGAAAAGAGCATATTGGACTTAAAAGAGAAAATCATTCAACTAGCAGCGGCACGGCTTCTTGCCATTTGCAACAAAGACGAGGAAGGTAAACAGCTCTCATTGGCATATTGGCAAGAGCAGATTGAACAAGCACAAGCGTCGAATTAACGAGCAACTGCCACCAATGAGTAGCAGCTATCAAGGGTTGAAAAGGCTTTGGAAATTCCAAAGCCTTTTGTGTTGCACGATGATCGGTTCTTTCAAAGAAGGCAATGCTCCGCCATTTTGTTTAATTAGGTTTATACTACGCTCCAAAAACTACTTTCAAGCAAAGTCCACGCCCGCCCAGCCTATGTCAACACAAACTCTTATCTGGTTCAATTTTTCTCGATCAGGCAGCGCACATGGAGGTTCCCAATGTCTGAGCAAGTGACTTATGAATTGTTGAAGGAATTCCTGGAAGCGTTCAATCGCCATGATCTGGATACAATCATGGGTTATTTCGCAGAGGATTGTGTCTTCTACACGCCAAAGGGTGCCAAACCTCGCGGCGACAGGTACGTCGGGAAGGACGAGGTTCGGGCGGGCCTGGCAAAACGATTTGAGGGGATTCCAGATGTGCATTATGGAGACGATCAACACTGGGTCGGTGATGATTTCGGAGTCTCTGAATGGACAATTACCGGTACAACCACGTCAGGTCAACGTATTGAGGTGCGCGGGGTTGACCTGCTTGAGTTCGCTGAGGGGAAGATCACCCGCAAGGATTCTTTCTGGAAGATACTTGAGTGATTAGCGTGAATAATGGATAAAAAAATAGGCCGTTGTCTCACCCTCCCGAAGGACATCGGGACGATGTGAAGGAGCGGTCTTCAGCGACTGAAGGGTCTTGAAAGTAAGTCACGAGATGCTTCGCGCCTGAAAAGCGGCGCTCAGCATGACACAATCTACGCAGTTAGCACAAAAATCTACCCGCCGTATTTCACCACCATCGCTTCCAAATTCTTTTTCACATCCACCCATTCCGTATCCAGAATACTATAAAAAACTGAATCACGGTATCTGCCGTCTGGTAATATCATGTGGTTGCGCAGAATACCCTCCCTCTTTGCGCCAAGACGTTCTATCGCCTTTTGTGAACGCTCGTTGCGTTTATCTGTCTTCAACTGCACACGGATGCATTTCAAAACCTCGAAGGCGTGGGTCAGCAACAGGTATTTACATTCGGTATTAACGGGCGTGCGCTGGAAATCCGTCCCATACCAGGTACCGCCGATCTCAAGTCCACGGTCTTTAGGCATGATGTTCAAATAACGAGTTGCGCCTGCCACACGCCCCGAAGCTAAGTGAATCGCAACGAAAGGCAGGTCGGTCCCATTTTTGGCGCGGTTCAGAAGATCCAAGACCCAATTTCGCATATCGTCTTCCGTTTTAACTTCGCCATACACCATGAAGTCCCAAAAGCTTTGGCCAATTCCAATTTCAGCCAGGCCTGGGACGTGCGCCTCGGTCAGCGGTTCGAGCCTTACATGCCTGCCAGTTAATACAACGGGGGTCACTTCCATTATTTTAGTTGCTCCTTTGCAATGTGGTCTCGGTATGCCTTTCGCCATTGCTCAAGGCTACTCGACCACCGGGCTTTAGCCCTTCAACTGTTCTTTGTTCAAGATGGCCTCGACACCGCACTTGCGTTCGGTGCAAGTGTACACCCCGCGAAAAGCGCGCGAGGCACTCGACCATCAGTATTAGCCAGTTAACCATTCTTCTTCGCTCTTATCCTCTGAAGGCAGGTAGGGCATCTGCGGGCCGTCGATCCCTAAGAATTCGGCAAGCGCCGCTTTCATGGCCGTACGGTCATCCCACAGATATTCGGTTTGTCCGAAACACATGGATTGCTCATGTCCCTTGCCACAGGACAGCACAACGTCGCCTTCCTGTGCAAGACGGAGCGCAAATTTGATGGCTTCGCCTCGGTCTGGAATCCGCCAAAACGTCTCCCCCTCGCGTCCGCCTTTGGACCTGGCGCCTGCTGCCATCTCCTCAAGAATTCCATCCAGCGACTCAGTGCGCGGGTCTTCGGCGGTCAACACAGATAGGTCAGCCAATTCAATCGACGTTTCTGCCATCATGCGCCGCTTCTCTTTGTCCCGTAGGCCTGCTGATCCAAACACGGAAATGACTCTACCCTGTTTCCTCGTCCCTTCCCCTCTCCCTTTGAGAGAGGGGTTAGAGGTGAGAGCACGCCCCGCTTCCAGAGCCACTTTCAACGCATTGGGTGTGTGCGCAAAATCCACGATGGCGGTGAAGTTCTGGCCCATCGCAATATTTTCCATCCGCCCAGGGATGCCAGCCAACGAGGCGATTCCCTGCGCCGCGACCTGTGGATCGATCCCCAAGCCGTAAACTGTTGCGGTCAACGCGGCCAGGCAATTTGAAACGTTATAAGCTCCCACTAGACTACTCGAAATGCTTACGCGAAAATCCTTTGAAACGGCAGTAAATTTAATTCCTAATGAACTGTATTCAATATCTTCAGCATGGACATCCGCCTCAATCCCCAGACCGTAATTGATCTTATTGACCTTGATGAAGTCATTCAGGAAATCAAATGACTTGAGGTCATCACGATTGATGACGCCCAAACGCGGGTTACCAGATGGTTTTTCTTTTGTCCGCTCGAGGCTGGAGAATAACCTGGCTTTGGCAGCACGGTAATTTTCGTAACTTCCGTGCTGGTCCATATGTTCGTGCGTGATGTTGGTGACCACGCCAATATCAAACTCACAGGCGTCCACACGATATTGCGCCCAGCCGTGGGATGTGGTTTCGAGCACAACATGGGTCAGGTCAGCATCCACCATTCTCGCCAGATAGCTTTGCACATCATGCGCATCAGGTGTGGTGACGTGGAAGCCTGTATCCAGAACTTCGTCACCGATCACTGCATTGACTGTCGATACCATGCCTGCTTTAATGCCCGCCGCGATCATGATCTTGTAAATGAGATTGCTGGTTGTGGTCTTGCCATCCGTGCCAGTCACGCCGATCACTGTCAGCTTGCGGGCAGGCCAGTTGTAAAACGCAGCAGCCAACCAAGTCAGCGCCCGACGCGGGTTTTCGAGTCGAATATATGGAAGGGGGAGCTTGTCCACTTCCCTATCCCCCACAATGGCAGATGCACCGTTATCGATGGCCATTTGGATGAAGTCATGCCTATCCACGCTTCCGCCCTTCATTGCCACAAACAGGTAACCGGGTTTTACCTCGCGGCTATCAATGGCAATGCCCGAAATTTGCACATCAGGGATATTGGAAACGAAATAAAAAGGTAGTTCTTCAAAAAGGTGTTGGAGTGAAATTGATCTATGGTTTGGCATATGTGATAACAAAAAGAGGATTTTGATGATTGTATCGTCAAAATCCTCCAGTGTCCAAATCAGTTCTTGATGCTATGCAGTGACTACTTTGATATTAAAGCGATGCGACTTCGTGGCCACCCTCAGGCTTCTCCATAAAAGCGCATACATCTCAACGGCGCGCGATGTCGTAATATCGCCTAGGTCAATAATATGTTTCCAATTAAACCAATCGTGCAGGATCTTGGTCACCGTGGCTTTGGCATCTGCGCTATTGCCGCTAACAAAGACGTCTGTTCTTTCCACCAGCTTATCAGGGTCAACCATCACATTACAATACATGGTATTAAGTGACTTCACCACGAAGGTTCCTGGAAACGCACGTTGGATCTGTTCACCCAGGGAATCGGTGTTGCTAATTGTCAACTTCCAATGTTTTTCATCTGAATAATCAAGCGGATTGGATGTATCGATCAGAATCTTTCCTTTTAAGTTTGCAGTCCCCGCCAAATACAAAGCGTCCAATGATGCAGAGCCTAAAGTGCAATTGAATATGATCTCACCAAATGCAGCGGCGTTTTCAAAAGTCCCATATGTGGCGCGCTGGTTAGCCTCTTCCTTGGTCCACATGACTGCTTTCGGGTTATCAGCATCCCGCGATCCCATTCTGACTTCATGTCCTAATTGCACCAGCTTGGAACCGATGGTCTTCCCCACCATCCCCGAACCTAATACGGCAATTTTCATAGCTGTCTCCTTTATAGTGCTTGGTTTTTTGGTCTACCGGAGCTTCGCTTCATTGAGCATTAGTCGAATATTCTAAAATTTGATACGTACACAGTAATTGCAGTATTATAACAACAATCAATTATTTTATTTGAGCTTCTGCGGCCTGTTTTGTCATCTTTGTCTTTAGCCATTTCAAGCGGAAGGTCTCTTCGCGTTCGCGTTCCTCCAATGAGCTGACGATGAACTCGATCTGATGCTTATACTGAGGAATGAAGATATGTTGAAGCGCGTTTACGCGGCGCTGGGTCTTGCGCAACTCATTGGCAAGGCGCCACACCGCGGCAGTGAGCATCGAAAGCTGGGGAATGCGCAATAGCACTTCCCGAAACGCATCGCTGGCTTCATCGAGCGCGGCAGATGTGTCACCGGGGCTGTAGGGAAGTCTTGGGGGCTCGCCGCGCGATTCGATCTGTGGAAGCGCCACACCCATCACCCCTCGCAAACGCAGGTGCACATCCACGGTTTTATCCACCGCGAGCGAGGCCCATTCCACGTGGTCGGAGCCCATTACAAGGCGCGCTTTTTCCATCGCATTGTAGGCGTTCTCAAGTAAAGCCCAAACCTCTTTTTGCAGGGTGTCGGCTTCCTTTGCAACACGAACCAGTTCGCCGGTCAGGGCTTCGCGTTTACGGTCAAGGATCTCATATCCCTCTTTCGCAAAACGCAAATCCTTCTTGAGGCGAATCAGGTTCGTGCGGGTGGGAGCAATGCTAATTTGCGGCATCGTCGCCTTTGTAATATTGCGCAATCTCATCGAGCGTTACGCGGGTGAGTTCCTGCTTCGGAAGCATGGAAAGAAGCTTCCAGCCAATTTCGAGAGTTCGCTCAATAGTGCGATTTTCAGTGAAGCTTTGGTTGACGAATTCACGTTCGAACGCGCGCCCGAACTTAAGATATTTCTGGTCCACGTCGCTGAGCTCTTCCTCACCGATAACGGATGCAAGCGCACGCACATCCTGAGTCTTGGCATAAGCCGCATACAACTGCGCGCCCCAACGCGGATGATCATCGCGAGTGCGATTCTTGCCGATACCATCCTTCATCAAGCGCGAGAGACTCGGCAGCACCGCGACGGGAGGATAGATGCCAGCGAAGTTAAGTTCGCGTCCCAACACGATCTGACCTTCGGTGATGTAACCGGTCAGGTCGGGCATCGGATGAGTAATGTCATCGTTGGGCATCGTGAGGATTGGGATTTGGGTAATCGAGCCTTTGCTTGTGCGGATGCGGCCTGTGCGTTCATACATCGAAGCAAGGTCGCTATACAAGTACCCAGGATAACCTTTACGGCTTGGAACTTCGCCGCGCACGTTCGAGATCTGACGTAAGGCTTCGCCGTAATTGGTCATATCTGTGAGGACGACTAGTACGTGCATGTCGCGTTCGTAGGCGAGAAACTCTGCAAGGGTCAATGCCGCGCGCGGCGTGACGATACGCTCAACTGGGGGATCATCCGCAAGGTTGAGGAACATTGCCACGCGGGTCAAAGCTCCGCTTTCGGTGAACGAGCGGCGGAAATATTCTGCCACATCGTTCTTCACGCCCATGGCGGCAAACACGATGGCAAATTCTTCGCCCTCGGTTTGTGGCGCTCCTGCCACTTTACCCAAGGTTGCCTGGCGCACGATTTGTGCCGCGAGCTGGTCATGCGGCATACCAGCGCCGGAGAACAACGGAAGTTTTTGCCCGCGCAGGAGCGTATTCACGCCATCGATAGTGGAGATACCAGTTTGAATGTAATCGCGCGGATAAATACGCGCGGTTGGGTTGATGGGCTGTCCATTGACATCGGCATAATGGTCGGTGAGCGGTTCGGGGCCGCCATCGATGGGGCTGCCCAAGCCGTCGAAAATGCGCCCGAGCATTTCTTCGGCGACAGGAATGTGCAGGGTGGTACCCAAAAAGCGGACGCTAGTTCCATCAATCGAGAGGCCTGTGGACCCGGCAAACGCCTGAATCACTGCGAAGCCCTCACCTACTTCCAACACACGCCCACGACGAAGTTGACCGCGGGAATCCTGGATTTCAACAACCTCGTCATAACTGACGTTCGCCCCACCTTCGACAACCAGGATCGGACCTTCGATGCGGCTAACGCCAACAACTTGCTGACCGCCTAGCATTGTTACTTCGCTCATGATCTGTACTCCGCATCCAATTGACCCATTTGCTGGTCAATTTGTTTTTGAATGTCGTCGAATTTATGCAATTCTTCGTTTGTGACAGTGGATTTGGCACGAATGATGGTATCCACCACGGGCAAGTCGTGGATCAGATTGATCGGCGCACCGCGCTTGACAATTGCCATGCCGCGCTCGTGGAAGTACAACACGAGTTCAAGCATACGAATCTGCTTTTCCACCGATGAGAACGCATCTACGGTCTCGGTTGCATTCTGCTGCAAGAGACCCTCGCGGATGAGGCGCGTGGTTTCGAGCACCATGCGCTCAGTATATGGAAGCGCATCCGGGCCCACCAACTTCACGATTTGAGAGAGGCGGCTTTCTTCGCTTAACAATTCCATCGCACGGTTGCGCATGGTGAGCCAGTCTTTGCCGGTCTTTTCGCGCCACCATGCACCCACATCTTCAAGATATTCGCTATAACTATCCAGCCAGTTGATCGCAGGGAAATGGCGGGCGGATGCAAGCGATTTATCCAAGGCCCAGAAGCAGCGGATGAAGCGCTTCGTGTGCTGGGTTACAGGTTCTGAAAAATCGCCGCCGGGAGGAGATACCGCTCCCACGATCGAAACCGAACCAT